>JAQGHW010000411.1 GCA_028291505.1 Rhodopila sp.
GCCAGCAGCATGATGTGTCCGTAGGCCATGATCGGTTCCTGCAGCATCCAGGGCTCCTTGGTGCGAGCGATGTAGCGGCGCTCGATATCTTCCAGCCCCTTTCCCGCGCCGCCCGCGGTGATGATCATCATCCCCTGCACGATGTCCTTGCCGGCATTCGCCAGCAGTTCCGGCATTGCCCAGTGGCCGCCGTTGCCGACCACGGGCAATTTGCCGCCGCCCATGCCGAACTCCGCCAGTTTGTCCAGGATGATCTTGTCGTCCGGCACGTTGGACGACAGTGCCAACAGGAAATCGGGACGAGCCGAACGGACGCGCTGGACCAGCGTGGTCGCGTCCGTCAGCGGCGGGGTAAAGACCTCATCCACCACCGCGGCCAGGCCAAGGTCGGCGAGTACGTGCGCCCTGATCGGCTTGAGGAAGCTGACGGCCGAGGCGGTATTGTCGGAGATCATCGCGACCCGCTTCGGACGCCTGCCGGTGGTGCGTTCAGCCAATTCCAGGATGGTTGGCAACGCTTTTTCCGCCTGGTCCACCGCGGTGGGCGACGACTGGAAGATGTAATGGAAGCCACGCGTCGTGATCAGATCGGAGTACGACTGGGTGAACCAGGGGATTCCCGCGCGCTCGGTCACCTCGGTCACCGCAAGCGTGAAGGTTGACAGCCAGGCGCCGAAGCCGCCGCAGACATCGGGCTCCTGCGCGATCATGCGCTGGGCGGCGTTCTTGGCCTTCTCCGCTGAGTCGCCGGCGTCGTACTGCAGCAGGCGGACCTTGGCGCCGCCCAGTGCCTTGATTCCGCCGGCCGCGTTGAGATCGTCGACAGCCATCTCGGCGCCCATGCGCTGCAATTCGCCCTCACGCGCCCATGGGCCAGACAGAGGGCTGATCATCGCGAAGGTCACCGTGGTTTCGGCCCGAGCCGCGCCGATCAGCGGAACCGTGGCGGCGCCGGCGAGCAATGCCCGCCGCTTCAAACTGGCTCGTTTGGCCATTGTTTCCTCCCGCTTGTTCGTTGGCCACAGCACCGCACGGCGGTGCGGCGGTGTAAAGAGAGGCGATCGGCGGCGTGGCTTGAGGCACGCGGCTCCGGGTCGCGACAGGCCGGTGGACGATGCCGAGACCCCGGGGGAAGGCGGCATAGCCCTTGGGGCGTAGAAAATACTGCCACGCGCACAGGCATTTGATCGCACCGATGATCCGCTCGTGATCGGCGAGATCGTTCACGCGACTGAGCCTGACTCTTGGCGATTTGTTTGTCTCCCGCTCGTGAGGGCCGGTTTTGGCGTGGATGCCAATGGTTGGGCTTGCATTTATGTTGCGCTGCACAATATGAGATAGAGCACGAGGTGTCGCGCAATTGTGATCAAGGGCAAGCCCGCCGATGAGACGACCGGACCAGCATGAACCCAGCCGAAACGGCACGCCCCAAGGGACTTCGTTCGCCGCCTGGCTCCCGGTCCTGGCGGCAATGGCGATCATGGTGACCGGTTGCCTGAGTACTTTCCTGGTCCTGCAGCTTGACGAGTTCCGCCCCAAGGTCGGCGACATCGTCGCTTTCAGGCCGGGGTCGCAGGACACCGACATGTGGCAGATGACCATTCCGGCAACGGTGATATCGGCGATGGGGTCGCCGGTGGCGGATTGTTCGCTGGATCCGAATGTGATGGCTGACAAGGGGGGTAGCCTTGTGGTCGAAGGCCTGCAGGACGAGCCGTCCTTGCAGTACCGCGTCCATTGGGCGGGTTCGGAGACAGCGCCCACCAGCGGAAGCTGCGGTGCGTCCGCCAATCTGCTGGTGTCGCGTACGGATCTGCAGCGGTTGGCGAACGCGGCGGGCGGCTTCGGCGTGGGCGACAAGGGTATTGCTGAATAATCGGTCCGGCGGGAAGCCGGGCCTCTGGATGTGGTGCCGCTGTGTCTGATAGGCTGGCGCGATGTCATCCGTACAGGCGCCGGTATTCGAGGCCTTTATCGTTCCTTACCGCAGCCTGACGCGAAAAGGCTTCGTGATCGTGGCCGCGGCGATGATCGCGTTGAGCGCGACCGTGGCGGGGCGCTTCTGGTTGCTGGGTGCTTGGCCGGTCGCCGTGTTCAGCTTCGTCGAAGTCCCTCTCTTCATCTTGCTGTTGGTGATCAATCTGCGCCGGGCGCGGGCGAGTGAACTGATCATGCTGAATGCCCAGGAATTCACCGTGATTCGGACCGATCCCGCCGGCCGCCGGAAGCAGGTTTCGCTCCCTTCCGCTTGGCTGAGGGTAGATCTCGACGCCGGGCGCGGTGCTTCACGCCTGGTGCTCAGCAGCCATGGGCGTGGTTGCGAGGTTGGTGCGTTCCTGCACGAACCGGACAAGCTGTCGCTGTTCGAGGCGTTGAGCGACGCGGTGTATCGCGTCAAGAACCCGCGTTTCGACAACCCTCAGTTGTGTGACGGCTAGATCAATTCAGGTAGGTGCGGTTAGAGCATTTTCAGGCTGACTGTACAGCTGAAAATTCTCTAACTCTTTGTTTGATCGTAAGATTCACGCGCTTTGAACGTTCCCCTCGCGTTTCGTCAGCTTGGCTGACGCCAACGAAACGCTGGCCGCTCAGCGCGATCATGCTCTAGAACATTGTTTTCACGAGCAACTTTATCAGCCGGACTGTTCCAGTCAGG
>JAQGHW010000531.1 GCA_028291505.1 Rhodopila sp.
CCCTGACCTCCGCGCAAAAGGCATGCTATTTCCGGGCCAGGACAACATTCTGGAAACGGAAATCACAACCGCCACCCGCGTGGCCGAGTTCATGTTCGACGAGGGCTTGGCTCAGGTGAAGCGGCCGCGGGACATCCGCGCGTGGATCGAGGGGCAGCTCTACAAACCTCAATACTGACGCATGTCCCAGGGCGGCCGGCGGTGGCCGCCCTGCTTTCTCGCGGAGCGCGAGCTCATAGTCTCGACTCCGCGAACACGCAGGAAGCCAAAGACTGATCATTGCGGAGTGATCCAATGCGAGACGAAGTCATACCGGAAGTGAACAACCCAAAGCTGTCTTCGTGGGATGTCGCCTACGCCCTGAACATGGCGATAGCGTGCCTCATCACTTATTGGATCATGACACATGCCCTGTCTCGATTTGTCGACGAGCCTTCCGACTTCTTGGGCGGGATGTGGGCGGTAGTCGCCACCGTGTTCGTCTTCAGGGAAACCCGTCTCGGAAGCCTGTCTGCTGGTATCGCACGCCTAATAGCCACGTGCGTGAGCTTCGCGCTGTGTTTGCTCTACCTCTCGCTCTTCCCGTTCACTCCGGTGGGGATGGCGGCATTGATCGCCATCGGGACATTGGTAATGGCGCTGTTGGGTCGGCGTGAGGAGATCGTCACTGTAGGAATAACGACGGCCGTTGTCATGGTCGTTGCAGCAATGAGCCCCGTGGATGCCTGGCAGCAGCCGTTGCTCCGACTTGCCGACACTATGGTGGGGATCGCAGTAGGTGTCGCGTGCAAATGGGTCGGCTCATTTCTGTTTTACCAGTTGTTCGGGGAACAGACGCGGTGATCGTGCCGTACGCCAGATATTGATCTTCTCTAGTGCGTCGCTCAGAGAGCACGGTTTGGCATATGTCGGAAATAGTTGAACGCCGGCCCCCTCGGTTCCGGACGCCGTTGGTGGAGAGTTCGCTCAATGCGAAATTGCTCCCAACGGTGCTCAGCGTTATCGCGGGAAGCGTGGACGCCATCGGCTTTCTCGGACTTGATGGCCTGTTCACCGCCCACGTGACAGGCAATCTTGTCATCCTTGCCGCGCATCTGGTCAGCGGCAGCGGCGCGCCCGTCGCGTCGATGCTGTCGGTCCCGGTGTTCGTGGTGGCGCTGGGGTTGACGAGACTGCTGGCGGGTGCCTTGGCGAGGATCGGATTCGCCTCGCTGCGACCCCTCCTTCTGCTGCAGTTCCTGCTGCTGGCCGGCTTTTTCGTGCTGTGCGCTTCCGCCGGCCCGCGCCTCGATCCGGACGCAACGAAGGCGATCCTTGCGGGCATGCTCGGCGTCTCGGCGATGGCCGTGCAAAACGCGCTTGTACAGATCTCGCTGAAAGGGGCGCCGTCAACGGCGGTCATGACGACCAACATCACGCGTTTCATGATGGATGCCGGTGACGTGATGCTCGGGCGCAAGCCGGCTGACGTCGCCAAGGCGCGCGGTCGGGCGATGCGCACCTGGCCGGCGATCGTCGGCTTCGCCGTTGGTTGCGGCTTGGGGGCCACATGCGAGATGGCAATCGGCCTCAGGTCCCTGGTTTTGCCCGCGGGGCTCGCACTGCTGGCGGTTGCGATGGAGATGACTGCTGATATCGAGGGAGGTCGGGGTTCATGAGCCGGGCTGGACTTTGGGCCATGGATCCGGCTCACGCCTACCGAGCGGTTGCGGGCGCGCTATGCTCAGCGGGTCCGGCGCTACTCTTCGGATTGCGCCTTTGGGCAGCGGTCTGCCTCGCACTCTACATTGCGTTCTGGCTCGAACTCGATAATGCCTACTGGGCCGGTACGACCGCGGCGATCGTCTGTCAGCCCAGTCTCGGCGCTTCGCTGCGCAAAGGCTCGTTCCGCATGATCGGCACGGTATTGGGCGCCGTGGCGATCGTGGTCCTGACGGCGTGTTTCCCGCAAAGCCGCATCGGCTTCCTCCTTGGTCTTGCGGTCTGGGGCGCCATTTGCGGCTTCATCGCCACGCTGCTGCGCAACTTCGCCTCATACGCGGCGGCGCTCGCGGGGTACACGGCGGTGATCCTCGCCGGTGACTTGCTCGGTGCGACCGGCGGCGCGCACGGCGAAATCTTCACCTTGGCAGTCACGCGCGTCAGCGAGATCTGCATCGGAATTGTATGTGCAAGTATTGTACTGGCCGGAACCGATTTCGGCCGGGCGCGACAGCGACTCGCCGCCCAACTATCCGCCATTTCCGCCGAAATCACCGGGGGGCTGTCCGGCATGCTCGCCGCGCCGGTTGGGCAGGAGACTCGATCGATTCGGCGGGATTTGATCCGGCGCGTCATCGCGATTGACCCCGTCATCGACGAAGCGATCGGCGAAACCTCGGACCTGCGCTATCGCCTGGGGGGATTGCACGCGGCTTTGGAAGGCCTGTTCGCCGCGCTGTCCGGATGGCGTATGGTCGCAAATCATCTCGAGCTTCTGCCGAATGACCAGCAGCGGCAGGAGGCTGACGCCGTTCTGCGAAGTCTCCCTTGGGAGGTGCGCTCTGCGCCGATCGGAGCAGGCGCGCCACGCTGGACAGCCGACCCACG
>JAQGHW010000493.1 GCA_028291505.1 Rhodopila sp.
CCAAAGCCGCCGTGACCCAAAAGGGATCACCATTAACGTCGTCGATGTATCGTGACCTCCAGAAAGGCAGCCCGGTCGAAGCCGAACAGATCCTCGGCGATCTCCTGCATCGCGGCCAAAGCCTAGGGGTCGACACGCCACTGCTCGCCGCCGCCTTCACCCACCTGTCGATCTATCAGGCCGAACGAGCCGCATCATGAGCGCCACAACCACCGCGGCGATCATCCCCGCCGAACCCTCCCGCCCGACCTCCCGGACCACGGCCTTCCTGCATGGTCCCATCGTCCCGACCTTGCTGCGGCTGTCCTGGCCCAACATCCTGGTGATGCTGGCCCAGGCGAGCACCGGCCTGATCGAGACCTGGTGGATCAGCCACCTCGGCACCGACGCCCTGGCCGGAATGGCGGTAGTCTTTCCCGTCGTCATGCTGATGCAGATGATGTCGCAGGGCGCCATGGGCGGCGGCATCTCCTCCGCGATCGCCCGTGCGCTCGGCGCCGGCCGGCGAGACGACGCCGACGCCCTCGTTCTCCATGCGATCCTGATCAACATCGTTTTTGGAGCGTTCTTTTCGATCACCGTCCTGACGTTCGGCCCATCGCTCTATCGTGCCTTGGGCGGCCAGGGTGCCTCCCTCGACGCCGCATTACGTTACTCCAACGTCGTGTTCGCCGGCGTCGTGCTGCTATGGGTCATGAACGGCCTCGCGAGCATCATCCGAGGCACCGGCAACATGCTGGTCCCGGCCCTGGTGATCTGCGGCGGCGTCTTCGTGCTGGTTCCATTATCCCCCCTCCTGATCTTCGGAATTGGCCCATTCCCCGCCCTCGGCGTCGCCGGTGGTGGAGCCGCGCTGGTACTCTACTACATCGGCGGCATCGCCGTTTTCGGCTGGTATATCCTCAGCGGCCGCAACCCAGCCCATCTACGTTGGGTCGGACTACAATGGGCATTGTTCCGGGAAATACTTCGCGTCGGAGTCGTCGCCGCAATCACCTCCCTGCAGACCAACCTGACAGTCGCGATCACGACTTCCCTGGTCGGCATCTGGTTCGGTTCCGCCGAAGTCGCCGGATACGGCACCGGTGCTCGCCTCGAATACATGCTGGCACCTTTGGTCTTCGGTATCGGCGGCACGCTCGTTGCCATGGTCGGCATGAACATCGGCGCCGGCCAGCCAGCCAGAGCGTTGCGGATCGCGTTCATCGGTGCGGCAGCATCCTTCGTGCTTACAGAAACGATCGGCGTAGCCGCGGCGATCTGGCCGGAGGCCTGGCTGCGGCTATTCGATTCAAATCCCGACATGCTGGCGTCCGGCAGCGCCTACCTGCGCGCCGTCGGACCATTCTACGGCTTCTACGGCCTGGGCTTCGCGCTTTACTTCGCATCCCAGGGCGCCGGACGCCTGCTATGGCCTCTCTTAGCCGGCTTGCTTCGGCTCGTGGTCGCAACCGCCGGCGGCTGGCTAGCCCTACGGCTCACCGGATCCGAGGGCTGGCTGTTCACCGCCCTCGCGGTCGGGCTGGTGCTCTACGGCATCCTAATTCCGCTCTCCATCCTGCGCGGCGCCTGGACATCCAGATCAACCGCTTGACAGCACCCGCCGCGGTCGATATCGATAATAACATGATCACCTGCCGCCACGAGCACGCGAAGGCAAAAAAGCCCCCGTTCAAGGGGACTGGAGACCTACGCACGCTATAAGCTCTTTGCGTCTCAGGATCGATCAGAACCCCGCCGGTTTGACGGGGTTTTTTTCTGCCTTCTTTCCCGTCTCCAGCACCACAGGAGAGGGAAACACGATGAACCCACCCAACGGCATCTGGTTGCCGCTCATCACACCGTTCCGTGACGATCGGCTCGATGAAACCTCGTTGCGACGATTGATCCGCCATTACGCGGCCGAACCCGTCGACGGCCTGATCCTGGCCGCAACCACCGGAGAAGGCCTGACGCTTGACGATGCGGAAATCGAGCGCCTCGTGCACGTCGCCGCCGCTGAACGGGCGGAAATAGGCCGGCGTATCCCGGTCTACCTCGGCCTATCCGGCAGCTACACGCGCAAGCTGGTCACGGCGCTGGAAAAGACCGCGTCCTGGCCGATCGACGGCTACCTAATTACCTGTCCCTATTACACCCGACCGTCCCAGGACGGACTCTACCGCCACTTCTCGGCACTCGCCGACGCCACCCCGCGGCAGATCCTGATTTACAACATCCCGTATCGAACCGGGGTGAACCTAGGCAATGAGGCAATGCTGCGCCTGGCTGAACGCCGCAACATCGTCGGCGTAAAGGATTGCTGTGCCGACCCCGCCCAATCGTTCGACTTGTTACGCACCCGGCCCCCTGGATTCGCGGTCCTGACGGGCGAGGACGCCCTTTTCTACACCGCACTGACCCAGGGCGCCGACGGTGGCATCCTGGCGTCAGCCCACATCCAGACGCACGCCTTCGCCGCGATCCGCGACACGCTGCTGCGCGGCGATCAACCCGGCGCCCTGGCCGCGTGGCATCAATTGATGGACCTGCCGAGGTTGCTCTTCGCCGAACCAAGCCCCGCACCAATCAAGCACTGGCTGTGGCGTATTGGACTGATCGACAGTCCGGAGCTGCGCCTGCCAATGACCCGGGTCAGCGACGCGCTCGGTATCCGGATCGATCACGAAATCAAATGCCGGAACAATGCGCAGCGCCCGATGAACGATCACGACCCCCAGCCCATCAACCCGTCCTGACGGCAGGATCGTCCGCGCCGGACTCGCGCTCAACAACGCCAACGCCCGGGAACGATCAAATGGGCATCGTAGTCAACAATGTGTGACTTATTTGTCGCAATATTCTTGTCACGAAAATTGCGCTTGCCGTTGCGCTGCCCACCATGCGAGGATCTGCCAAGGTTAACTCGCACCCAGGGGGACGTGAATGACGATTATACGGACGTTTTCCTCCCTGGCCGAGGCCCCGGGCTTCCTCGCGTGCCACCCGCGCCCGCGCTCCTGACACGAAGCCCCGGCGCCTGAGGCGCCTTCTCCCCTGACTTTCCCATAACGCCGCCCACTCGCGCGGCGCCCCAGAGGATCGGCATGCCGGCAACGGCGGCCGCATACATCGTGACCCACACGTCCGGAAGGTCGTTTCAGACCGTTCTCGGCTATGCCGCCAGTCATTGGCGCCGCCAGCCCATCGCCGTCTTCGCTACCACCGCCGCGATCCTGCTCGCCACCGCGGCCGACCTGGCAATGCCCGTCTATGCCGGCCGCCTGATCGACGCCGTCGCCGAACCGGACCGCAAGGCCGGCTTCGCCGCCGGAGTCGTCACCATCGGATCTTTGGTCGTTCTCGGCGCCATGCAGATCGTCTGCCGCCATTTGTCCTTCCTCGGCATCATCCGGGTCACCACGCGAATGATGCGCGACGCCGCCCAGGAAGCCTTTTGGCGCGTGCAACGCTTCGCCACCGACTGGCACGGCAACAGCTTTGCCGGGTCCATCGTGCGCCGGGTCTCCCGAGGCATGTGGGCGATCGACCTGCTGAACGACACCGTCGTGCTGGCTTTCGTCCCGGCCTTGCTGGTGATGTTCGGCTCCGCCCTGATGCTGGGCTACCGCTGGCCCGCCATGGGTGTGCTCGTTTTCGCCGGAGCGACCGGCTACCTCGCGCTGTCCGCCGGCATGACCCTTGGCTATATCGCCCCCGCGGCACGCCTGTCCAACCGATGGGACACCCGCATCGGCGGCGCCCTGGCCGACGCCATCGGTTGCAACGCCGTCGTCAAAGGTTTCGCCGCCGAAACACGCGAAGACGCGGTCCTCGGGCGCGTCATCGGCAAGTGGCAGCGGCGCACCCGTCGCACCTGGATACGCGGCACATACAGCAGCACCGCCCAGTTCTGCATGCTGCTGCTGTTGCGGACCACCGTCGCCGGCACCGCGCTGATCCTCTGGTGGCAGGGACGAGCCACGCCCGGAGATGTGGCCTACGTGCTGACCGCCTACTTCGTGGTGCACGGCTACCTGCGCGACCTGGGCTACCATATCGCCAACCTGCAGCGTTGCGTGAACGATATGGAGGAGATGGTCGCCATGCACGCCGAACCCCTCGGTATCGCCGACCGCCAGCCAGCCCGCGACCTGATCATCACCGCCGGCCGCATCGACTTCGCGAACGTGACCTTCCGCTACGGCGGCCATGCCACCCCGCTATACGACCGCCTGACGCTGACCATCCGCGCGGGAGAACGAGTCGGACTGGTCGGCCACTCCGGTTCCGGCAAGTCGACATTGGTGAAACTGATCCAGCGGCTGTACGACGTCACCGACGGCCGCATCACCATCGACGGCCAGGATATCGCGGCGGCGACGCAAGCCAGCCTGCGCCGGCAGATCGCCGTCGTCGCCCAGGAACCCGTGTTGTTCCATCGCACGCTGGCCGAGAACATCGCCTACGCCAACCCCGCCGCGTCCCGCACCGAAATCGAGCGTGCCGCCAGGCTCGCCAACGCCCATGACTTCATCGTCCGGCTTCCCCGCGGCTACACGACCCTGGTGGGGGAACGCGGCGTAAAGCTGTCCGGTGGCGAGCGCCAGCGTGTGGCCCTGGCCCGCGCCTTCCTCGCCGACGCACCCGTGCTGATCCTGGACGAGGCCACATCCAGCCTCGACAGCCACTCCGAGGCGCTGATCCAGGACGCGATGCAGCGCCTGATGCAGGGGCGGACCTGCATCGTGATCGCCCATCGGTTGTCGACGGTGCGTGCGCTGGATCGCATTCTTGTCTTCGACCGAGGCCACGTCGCGGAAGAAGGCAGCCACGCCGAACTGATGCTGCGCGCGGGCCCGTACCGGGACTTGTTCACGCACCAGGCAGCCGGGCTGATGGAGGTATGATGGGAACCACGCACGTCCAGTATTGTGTCATCACCGGGCTTGGCCCGGTGACCCACGACTTTCCCTTGGTCAAGCAAAGGCACGGATGGCCGAACAAAGCACGGCCACGGCACGAGTAGAGTAAGCCGATGAGTCATTCGTTTAGCGGGCTCGTATTACTTGCTCAGGCAACGCTGGACGCCATGGCGAGCAACTTGGCCACGGTGTTCAGGTTGCGCGTCGTGCCATCCGCTGCGAAACGAAGCTTCAGCTTCGATCGTCCCATGCCGTCGGGGTAATGCACAAAAACCTCCCTGCCGACCGATCGCACTTCCTCGTTTCCCGGGATCACCAGTCCAGCCACAACATCGCTCGTTACGGGTTTGGGGAGAAAAACGACCCCGACCTGTGCAGGCTTTGCATCCCGAAAAGGCTGCGCGTCGAGCACCGCCCGCAATTCGAGAGCGGTTCGGATCAGCACCCCAACGGGCCGACCCGTCTTCGCGGCCAGAGCGCCTTCCAGCGCCGTCCCCACCACCGTTTCGGACCCCGCGCTGTCGAACACGACATTGCCGCTTTGTATGTAGGTCCGCACGTTACTAAAGCCGAGTTCGACGCACAGCGCCCGCAGGTCATTCATCGAAAGCAGACCCGAACCGCCGACATTCACGGCACGAAGCAGCGCCACGTAAACGGTCACAGAAAAACCTCCGGTCGCAGTTACTGATAAGGAAGATAAATACGCCCGGGCACAAACCACTCCAAGATTGCCGTGGTGGTCACCGTGCCGAGGGATGCGCCCATCCGTGGTATAGAACCGTTGCGCGAGGGCGACATGACAGAAAGCCATCCCCCGGGCAATCGGATGAACCGGCTATCCGTTACTTGATCAGAGTGATGCCCATGGCCTGCCTGGTGGTCCGATCCCGACGCTTGACTCCCGGGCGTTGGGTGAATCGGCCCACCAAATCAAAGGCTGGTGGATAAATATGACGGTTCTTTCCGTCAGATTCTATCCACTAGGATACTGCTTCGCTGGAAAGGCCGGTGCGTGGGAATCTACCGATTTTTTCACCACAGAGGCGCAGAGGCGCAGAGAAAGCCCCGGCGTTTGACTGACCGCCCGACTTTTCGCGAAACGGGGGAATACACCCATCCGGACGGGTTCTGCGGTATTATGTATCAGATACACTAAAATCACCTCTATCAACGGATATCGTTTATATAGTATAAAAAGGCTG
>JAQGHW010000494.1 GCA_028291505.1 Rhodopila sp.
AGCTACCTGCGACGCTTTCCGTTCGACAAGATCAAGATCGACCGGTCCTTCATCAGCGACCTTCGCGGGATGCCGAACGAGCCGGAGGACGCGGGCGTCGAACCGGATGCCCTGACGATCGCAGCGAGGAGCGCGGCCACGATCGTGCGCGCCATCGTGGGCCTCGGCAACAACCTCGGCATCTCGACCACCGCCGAAGGGGTTGAGACGGCACAGCAATTCGCCCAGGTTCGGGAGAATGGCTGCGCCGAGGTGCAAGGTTACTTCATCAGTCCACCCCGGCCGGCCAGCGAGGTGGCGGGGCTGCTGCGGCGGCTGGACATGACCCTGCCCGCTATCGCCGGCGGTCGGGCTGCATCATCGCAGCTTGTGGCTTAGGCAGGGCACCGTCACTGGCGTCCAGTGTCGAACATGATTATTCTGGCTGAACGTTTGACCGACAGCGATGATAGGCGCCGCTACAGGAACGGATCCCTGTTCGGCGCATGGCATGCGTCGGTGCGTAACGCGTCGCCCATCATAAGAATCAAATCGGAGGAAACCATGATCGACACAAGCAGGATCGCCGACCCTCTGCGCCGAGCGGCGGAAGCGGGTGACGTGCCAGGCGTGGCCGCCGCGGCGGCGACCGTCGATGGTGTCATTTTCAATGAAGGTTTTGGCACCCGCGATCTGGCGACGGGTGATCCCATGACCGCTGACACCGTGGTCTGGATCGCATCGATGACGAAGGCGGTCACCGGTGCCTGCGCGATGCAACTGGTCGAACACGGCAAACTCTCGCTTGACATCGACATCGCCGAAGTTCTGCCCGAACTGGCTCGGGTGCAGGTCCTCCAAGGTTTCGACGCCGAGGGCAAGCCGCGCCTGCGGGCGGCGAAGCGCGCCATCACCTTGCGCCACCTGCTGACGCACACCTCTGGCTACGCCTACGACATGTGGAATGGGGACATGGTCCGCTACATCGAGGCGACCGGCGTACCCTCGGTCATTTCGTGCCAGAATGCCGCATTGACGTTGCCGCTCGCGTCCGATCCCGGCGACAGGTGGGAGTATGGGATTTCCATCGACTGGGCAGGCAAGGCGGTCGAGGCGGTCTCCGGTCAGACCCTGTCCCAATTCATGGAGGACAACATCTTCACGCCGCTCGGCATGACGGACACCGGGTTCAAGATCGGAGAGGCGCAGCGCCGCCGGCTGGCCAAGATCCATGTCCGCACACCCGACGGCCTGGTTCCGACCGATACTGAGATCCCGCAGAACCCTGAATTCCACATGGGCGGCGGAGGCCTGTATTCGACCGTCGGGGACTATCTGAAGTTCGCCCAGATGATCCTGCACGGCGGTACATTCAACGGCATCCAGGTGCTGCGGCCGGAAACCGTGGCCGTCATGTCGCGGAACGCGATGGGCGATCTTGTTTGCAGTCCGATGAAGACGGCTGTCCCCGCCGCCTCCAACGATGTCGATTTCATTTCGGGCATGAAGTGGGGCCTGAGCTTCCTGATCAACCCCGAGGCGCGGCCCACCGGCCGTTCGCCCGGCAGCCTGGCCTGGGCAGGCCTCGCGAATTCCTATTACTGGATCGATCCGACGCGGGGCGTCGCGGGGGTCTACGCCACCCAGCTATTGCCGTTTTTCGATCCGAAGGCGGTGCAGGCGTTCGAGGCGTTCGAAACCGCGGTGTACGATTCGCTTCCCGAATAGGGCGCGGTCGCCCGTTGCTTCCGGCACAACGGCCGGGATCAGGCAACCGCCACCCGCGCCCGCGCTATCCAATGCCATCCCACTACCGCGACCGCGATCAGCACGGGCGGCACCACCGTCAGGTTCAGCACATCCCACCCCTGGGTCGCCTGCACTGCGCCCGAGGTCAGCGCCGTCAGTGCCACGCTGCCGAACACGATGAAATCGTGCGTCGCCTGCACGCGAACCCGCTCCTCGGGCGAGTATGCCGTGGTCAGCAGGGTCGTTCCGCCGACGAACATGAAGTTCCACCCGACCCCAAGCAGCGCCAGGGCCACCATGAACGTCACGTACAGCGGCGGCTCGTATACGTTTACCGCTACACAGCCCAAGGTCAGCAGCCCGCCGGCCAGGATGATCTGATGCACGCCGAATTTCTGGATCAGCCGCCCGGTGACGAACCCCGGCGCGAACATCGCGATCGAGTGCGCTCGGATCACGTCCGCGCTCGCCGCCACGCCGAAGCCGCACATCAGCATCTGCAACGGCGTCGAGGCCATGACCAGGTTCATCGTTCCGTAGCCCACCAGCGAACTGACCACCGCCGTGACGAAGTCAGGACGAGCGAAGATCACGCGGAACGGCACGGCGACGCCGGTTCTCTTATGCGCCGGCGGGACTTCGACGAAACTCAAGAGGATGGCCGTGATCACCGGCAGCAGCGGCAAGTAAAGATAAGTCGCCAGGAAGATGTGGTCCGGGATCAGCGCGTTCGTCCGCTTCACCATCTCCGGGCCGACGATCGCCGCCAGCACACCACCCGCCAGCACCAGCGAGATCGCCCGAGCCTTGGCGTGCTGGTCGGCGACCTCGGCCGCGGCGAAGCGTAGATGCTGGGATATGCCGAAGCCCAGGCCCGCCGGAATCGCACCCAGGCAGTAGACGACGAAATTCCCGGTGTAGATGCCAAGGGCGAATGTCAGGCTGCCCGCCATCATGATGCCGCAGCCCAGCCAGAACCCGCCGCGCCGGCCGAACCGGGGGAAGGCGTATCCGGCGATCAGCGAGGCGCTCATGACCGCGACCATCTGGATCGCCATCGGCAACGTGTTTAGCGCGGTGCCGGACAGTTTGTAGCCGACCAGGGATGCCATGACCGTCTGGCCCGACATGACAGCATTCATCAGCGCCTGACAGGCGAACAGTAGCCAGACATTCTTGTTCATCTGTTGGACGCCCGTTTCCCGCTAAAAGTGGCTCCAGCCTCCCTTTGTCAGAGCAAAAGGTTCTCCGCTGGCCTGGCGCACCATGACCTCCGCCGGTCCGGAATGGAAGTGTCCGATCCGCGTAACGGCTATGCCGATCCGTGCCGCCGCCGCCCGCAGCGCCTCGGAACGGTCGGGCGGGACTGCCAGCAGAAGTTCGTAATCGTCGCCACCGGTGAGGCAGGTCGCCAGCCAATCCGGCCCGGCGGCTCGTGCGGCATCGGACAGCGGCACATGGTCGGCCATGATCTCCGCGCTTAGATCGCTGGCGCGGCAGAGGTGTCCGAGGTCCTGCACTAGCCCGTCCGACACATCCATTCCGGCGGAGGCGATGCCGGCGAGTTCCAGACCGACTCGGGGCTGGGGCAGGCGGTAACGGTCGAGCAGGAATCCGGTCGGGTCGACGATCTTGCCCAGCGCTACCGCCAGGCCCAGGGCGCCGTCGCCGATCGTGCCGGTGACCCAGATTTCATCGCCGGCCGCGGCGCCGAAGCGGTGAATGGCGGTGCCGGGCGCGACGTGCCCGATTATCGTCAGCGACAGCGAAATCGGACCGGGTGTGGAGGTCGTATCGCCGCCCAGCAGCGAAACGCCGTAGATCGCCTGGTCCTCTGCCAGCCCGGCCGCGAACCCCGCGAACCAAGCCTCCGGCGTGTCCTTGGGCGTGGACACCGTCATCAGGTAGTGAATCGGTTCGGCACCCTTGGCGGCGAGGTCGGACAGGTTGACCCGCAGCAGCTTGCGGCCGACCAGGTCCGGCGGATCGTCCGGCAGGAAATGCACCCCGGCGACCATGGCATCCGTGGTCAGCACCAGATCGCGCCCCGGCGGCGGAGTCAGCAGGGCGGCGTCGTCGCGCAAATCCAACGCACCCGGGCCGGCCAGCGGGCGGAAGTGGCGGGCGATCAGGGAGAATTCGGCCGGAAGGATCATGTTCGCCATGCCGGTCAGGGTAGAGCACGATCGCGCGGGGTGGAACGGCCCGGGCGTGTCGATCGTGCGATCAGGACCAGACCGCTTGCCGGGTGCGGGCTCAGCTCTGATGGCCGGCGAGCTTTCGCCTGCGCCACTCGGCGGTGATTTGATCCCGTATGCCGTCGACGGCGACCCAGTCCATCGCCATGCGCCGGGCCGCCATTGCCGGCGTGGCGCCGACGCGTGCCAGCGACGCGGGGGCGATGTCCGCCCGGGCGTTCACCGGGGCGAAGAACATCGTC
>JAQGHW010000545.1 GCA_028291505.1 Rhodopila sp.
TCACCCGGCTTCGATCCCCCGAAGGCACCGAACAGCTTGGCAAACGCCTGCTGCATCTGATCGGGCGCCATCGGCATCCACGCCTTCAGCAGCCCCTCCGGGGTCGTTGCGTCAACGGCGCTTATCACGTGTTGCTATATCCCGGTGCCGGCCTGCAGACCGAGGCTGCGATCGGCGTGACGGTCTTGAACCGGATGCTGGCGGCCGGACGCCCGAATTCCGACCGCCGCCGGCGCGTCATCAAATGACCGACCGGGACCGGGGTAATCTGGGACTCTACCGGCAAGTGCACCAACGCCTACGTGGCGGCGACGCTTGGTGTTGGCCTTGAAGGGCACGGCGGACATCCGGGATCAGAACTGGGGCGAGCCTTCCACCCTGTCCTGCCCCGGCGCCAAACATCTGATCCATGCACCAACGCTGCGGAGAAGCGAAGTCCGACCCGATGCCGGTCGAATCCAAGTACCGGATCTAACGGGGCGCGCACTTTCCGAGGTGTGAATCGCTTTCGTTGCGATCGCGTTCATCTCGATCCTCTCGCGCCGCCTCAAGCGCCTCGTCGTCGAGGAACTCAACGCCTGACGTCTACAAACAGACACTAAAGACCTAAGCTGGCAGTGTCTTACCTGCTGTCTCGGGGGCCATGAAGATAGCCGGCAGGCCCAATAAATAGATCACCGACACGGCCGAGATGGCCCACGGATACGATCCGGTGATCACCACGATGCCCCCCACCAGCGTTGGTCCCACAGCACCGAGAATGCGCCCCAGGCTGAAGGCGAACCCCGCACCGAATGATCGCTGCGCGGTTGGGAATAGTTCCGGCAGCCACAGGGTGAACAGCGCGAACACCCCGTTTGGTGAAAAACCCCAACGGCGGCAGCAGCCAGATGAATAGGGTCACGCTGTTTACCATCTCCCCCGCAACGATATACGCGGCAAACACCGATACCAACGAACCGAGGAAGAAGATCGTCGCGGCTCGGCGGCGCGGCCCAATCATCGTCGCAATCCACGGCATCAAGCCGCAGGCCAGCAAAGTGCCGCCATTCAACATCAGGCCGCTGTACGACGCGGAGCGCTGCGCCACGGCCATCGACACGCCCGAGGCGGTCAGCCGGGAAATGATCAAGGTCGGCGCCCAGAATGTGCAGGACCACAGGCCGAAGATGATGCACGCCATCATGCTCGCCGCTGCCGAGGTGGTGCGTGCCTGAGGGCCGCGGAACATCGGCCCGATCCCAACCCGTACCGCACCCGGCGCGGCCTTCTGCCACATCTTCGGTTCTGGCACGCTGCGTCGCAGCCAAACGGTTAACAGGGCAGGGAGGACACCTAAAAAGAACACGCCCCGCCAACCGACCAGCGGCACCAGGAATGATGCGCCCACCGCCAGCAGCCCGCCGATCGGCGTTGCCGTGTGCAGCCAGCTCGCCAACCGGATGCGCATACGTTCAGGCACCGACTCCTGCAGCATCGGCGTGCCCGCGGCCCATTCGCCACCGATCCCGAACCCAGACAGAAAGCGGAATACCGCGAACGACGTCAGGCTCCACGCCACGCCGCACAGCGCTGTGGCGAAGGAGTAGAACAGGATCGTCAGGCACATCACCTTCACCCGCCCGATCCGATCGAGACCGTCCAAAACCTGGGGGTGAACAATTGCAGGACGGAACGTCGGCGCCAGTGACGAACTTCTCGCGACAGCCTGAGTCGGCCGTTGAGGTTGTCGGTCGTCGCGGGGCGATCGATGCAAGATGCACCTTCACCCCCAAGTTCTGGATGATCTCCCCAGTTCTTGCCGAACATGGGGCGAACTTGACCGGATCGGCCAGACGCCGATCCGACAACATTGCCCGAAGCTCGGCCAGCCCAGAGTCGGTAAAGAACAGTCGTGGCAGACGGCCGCTTATGTTCAGGCGCATGAGGCCGCGCTCGAGCAGCCTTTTTTCCACGCCGAATCACAATCTTGGGCTGTCCCGCCTGCGGGCCACCGCGCCAGGTCTTCAGGTCGCATTGTCGCGCCATACGCCAAGCGTGAACCCCATGGTCGGCCCTTTCTGTGGTTTCGTCATGGCAGGCGACATATCATCCTGCCTGCCTTTTTCCCAACGAACCTTGCCCCGTTTGCAGAATCGCGCCGCGGGCTCGACATGGCTTCGAGATGGCTGTCATTGGTGACGTCATGAACGTGGCAAAGCCGATCATTGGGAAACGAGAGGTATATGGCGTGGCCCGGAAAGCGGAGGTCGAGTGATCTGTGCGCGGCGTTGCCGGACCGACAAGAATTTGAACGAAAAGCTTCCCGGCACGTAGGTCTATCAATGAACGAGTCGGGTGCAGAAGCGTTTAGGCGAACACAGCTTTACGGTGCGCGATATGAAACCCTTTGCAAGAATTGCCATTGGCGCGTTTTTGGCGGCTTCAGTCAACGCGTCCGCTATAGGCCAAATCGCTTCTTCGCTGGCCTATATTCAGCCTGTGCCCCCAGCCTCGGTGCAGGCCGTTCAGGAGCATCTGCGCAGTGCCGGTGCCTACAACGGAGCCGCCGACGGGTTGTGGGGGCCTGATAGCGTCGCCGCCTTACAGCGATTTCAGGCGAGCCACCAGTTGCAGGTAACCGGTCAGTTGAACCAAGCGACTGCCGTGGCTTTGGGCCTTGATCCCGCCGCTCTGCTGGGCACGCAGCAAGCGGCTCTTCCGCCGCCGGTGCCTCCGGCTGAGACTCTCCGACAATCTTCGGTCCGCGCCATCCAGGGGCGTCTGCGCAGTTTGGGCTTCTACAGAGGCGCCGTGGATGGGGTCTGGGGGCAAAGCACCCAAAACGCAATTGAGCAATTCCAGCAAAATCGCGGTTTGCAGCCGAACGGACAGTTGACACCAGCTACGGTCAGCGGTCTGGGTCTCACCCCGGATTCGCTTGCCTATCGGTGAAAGCGCCTCTTGTTCCGGCACTGACTCCGCCGGACGTCGGCCTCAGCGACGGCTACAATAGCCTTGGCTGTCAATGGCGGCGGCCAAATGCCTCAAGCATCGTGCCGCCCTTGCCGTTCCCTATGGCGCGGGCCTGCGGGTCGCCGAGTTGGCGTCGCTCAAGGTCGGTGATATCGACAGCGCGCGCATGCTGGGTCCGCGTCGAACGCGGCAAGGGCCAACGGTGGTTGGCCGAAACATGTTGATGGGGGCGACAGCGGGA
The DNA here is from genome assembly GCA_028291505.1 of Rhodopila sp. GTDB lineage: Bacteria > Pseudomonadota > Alphaproteobacteria > Acetobacterales > Acetobacteraceae > Rhodopila. The sequence continues at coordinate 3,197 of JAQGHW010000545.1, forward strand.
ACGGAGGAGGTCACGCAACTCGTCG
>JAQGHW010000568.1 GCA_028291505.1 Rhodopila sp.
CAACGGCCAGCCCAAAAACGACCGTGACAAGACCGCGCAGCCCGACAGCCCACCAGTTGTGCGCGAGGCTCGTGCTCATCGTTGCGGCCTAGGGTGAACCGAGGCGTTCGTCGCTGAGCCAGGGATCCGGTCGCAGCGAGCTCAACGGAATGTCCTCCACGCGCTTATCGTTCTCGATCTCATGCACACGGACAGCTTCAGCACCACGAAGTTGCAGTATACGCATGGCTTTTTGCTCGCGGCCGGGTGTGCGGATACGCACCCAGAGAACAAGGCCGTCGGCGTTTGCCAGCGTATCGGATGCCTGTATCCAACGCCATCCCATGAGCCGAGCAGCTAGAATGCCAAGGCCGCAGCCAAAGATGGCACCTACGACGGTAGAGTAGATAATCAGCGCGGTCGACCCTCTGGACGCAACGGCAAACAGCGCACCGGTCATCGCGCCGAAACTAGCTATGACAGTCGCACACAAGGCAAAGATCGCGGCGGTGTCTTCCGGTGCGACAAACTCCTGCCTGGGGGCTTCTGGTATGTCGGCGAGTTCCACTGCCGGGACGGCGATGCCGTCGATCTGATTGCCGGGCCGGGATCCGTCGGCTGAGACGTCGATATCCGCACGGTCAAAGCCCGCAAGTAGCAAGTCATCAACAGCGGAAATGATGGCCGCCCGAGACTGGAACACGCCCGTGACTTCGCGGACCCTGACCCCTTCGATCACGCCTGGATTGTCCATCTACTGCCTCCTGCATCATATCCGGCCGCCCTCGGCCGCATGAAGTAAAGGCTCGATCCGCTGGCGTTGCCTTGATCGCTGTCAATGTCGTTCGACGGTGGCCAGCCCGCGTTCAATGTTCAGAAAAGTTGACCGTACTCAAGTTGGTAAAGTGGTGGAAGGGTTATCGTGACGCGGTGTTCGTTTGCCTTCCGATGAGGGAGAGAAGCCGTGTCCATCAAAGATATCCTGGTTCATATCGATCCGTCAGACGCCTGTGCGGAGCGTGTCCGGCTTACAATACGCATAGCGAATCGGTTCGGTGCGTTCGTAACCGGCGTATTCGTTTTGCCGTCACCGGCGATGCTGATAGCGCCTGACAGCGGTGCCGCAGCCGTCACGATCGCGAGCTATCTCGCCGATCTGGAGGACGCAGCGGCCACGACCGGACGAGAGTTCCTGGAAAGGTTGCACGCCGAAGGTCTCAACGGCGCCTGGCATCTGGAACATGGCGCGGCAGCTTTCAATATCGCGCGTCGCGCGCGCCCGACGGATCTGGTTGTGATAGGGCAGAACGACCCCGACTTTCCTACGGTCCTTAGCACGCCGGAAGACGTCATCCTATCGTGCGGTCTGCCCGTGCTGGTAGTGCCCTATGCGGGGCGGTTCGATTCGGTGGGCGCGAACGCGGCGATCGCCTGGAACAACGGCCGCGAATCCGCGCGAGCCGCGCACGACGCCTTGCCGTTGCTTCTGCCGCAGAAGAAAGTGACCGTGGTTTCCGTCAATCCCGAACCGGATGACGGGGAGATCCGTGATGACCTGGTATTTCATCTCGTGCGGCACGGCCTTGATACGCAGGTTGAGACCCACGTGACGAAGCGATTTTCGCCGGCCGAACTGATGCTGTCGCGGGTTGCCGATAACAGCTTCGACCTTGTCGTGATGGGGGCGTACGGCCACTCGCGCTTGCGCGAGACGATACTAGGCGGGATGACCCGCGACATGCTGCGCAGCATGACGGTTCCGGTGCTTATGGCACATTGAGTGGAGAGCGTGCGGGGTGGAGTCAGATCGCCGAACTGGATCAGCCTACATCTGATCCACGAGAAGAAGTTGTCCGGCCTGCAGCCGATGCTGCCGTTGCTGGAGAGCATCGTGCAGTCGGGTCGTCCACTGCTGATCATCGCCGAGGATGTCGAGGGCGAGGCCCTGGCCACGCTGGTGGTGAACAAGCTGCGGGGCGGCTGAAGGTTGCCGCGGTGAAGGCACCGGGCTTCGGCGATCGCGGGAAGGCGATGCTTGAGGACATCGCAATCCTTACCAGCCGTCAGGTGATCAGCGAAGAGCTCGGCATCCAGTTTGAATCGGTCACCCTGGCCATGCTCGGCAAGGCGAAGCGGGTGATCGAAAGGAGAACACCACCATCGTCGAAGGTGCCGGCAAGAAGGACGACATCAAGGCGCGCTGCAACCAGGTCCGAACGCGGATCGCGGAAACCACATCGGATTACGACCGCGAGAAGCTGCAGGAGCGGCTGGCGAAGCTGGCCGGGGCGTTGCGGTGATCCGCGTGGGCGGTTCGACCGAGGTCGAGGTGAAGGAGCGCAAGGATCGGGTTGACGATGCCCTGCACGCCACGCCGGCTGCCGTCGAGGAAGGTATCGTGCCGGGCGGCGATGTTGCCCTGGTCCGAGCCAGCCTGATCCTGTCCAAGCTGAAGGCGGACAACGACGACGAGCGCTTCGGCGTAGAGATCGTGCGCAAGGCGGTACAGGTGCCGCTGCGACAGATCGCCGAGAACGCCGGCGCGGACGGTGCGGTGATCGCCGGCAAGGCGCTGGACAAGGACGATTACGGGTTCGGCGCGCAGAACGGCGAGTTCAACCACCTGGTGAAGGCCGGCATCGTCGACCCGACCAAAGTGGTGCGCAGCGCACTGCAGGACGCTGCCTCGGTCGCCGGTCTGATGGTGACGACCGAGGCGATGGTGGTCGAGAAACCGGATAATAAGAGCCCGCCAATGCCCCCGGCCGGAGGCGGCATGGGCGGCATGGACTTCTGATTGAAGTCCAGGGCCATTGACCACAGGCCTCGGCGCGCCCCGGGGCCTGTGCAATGGAATTTCGTAAACTGAGCAGATCGGGATCTGGCGTCCTCGGCAATTCCGCGTCGGGGCGGCGGGCACAGCTTGCTGGTTGGGCTGCCCGCCGCCTGGATTAAGACGATTCCCGCCCAATCGGCGGGCGCCCGGAACCTACCGGACAGCTTTCGCGGAGACGCGAACCCCATCCTCGATGACGCCGAGAATATCCGACTCCTTCATGATCAAACGGTCCTCACCATCGATGATTACCTCGGTGCCGGACCACTTACCAAACAGAACACGGTCGCCGACCTGCAGTTCAAGCGGACGCACCTTTCCGCTTTCAGCCGGTGCGCCTGGGCCGACGGCCAGAACCTCGGCTTCGACCGGCTTCTCCTTCGCCGTATCAGGAATGATGATGCCGGCGGGGGTCTTCTCCTCGACCTCCAGCCGCTTCAGTAGAACACGATCACGCAATGGCCGAAAATGATGGTTCATGATACTTCTCTTGCTCTGTCACGATGAAGCGGTAATGATCCGAGACACCCAGTGTTCGGATCGGCCGAGTTGGCGGCATCTCGTGCATCGGCTACTCGGCAAGCATGATCCTCATGCCTCCGAGGGCCAACGAGACGCTGAGACCAGCCGAGGTGGAGTAGCGCCTGCCCTGAACGATCAGGGTGCCGCTGCCCCAGGTATAGCCAATGCCCACCGCCAAGGAGCCACCCGACAGTTCGATGATGCCGTCCGGGGTTTGCGCCGACAAGGGCACGGCCTGAACCAGGAGAACCCAAATGCAATTGCCAGCAAGCGAAAAATTTGCGCATCGCGCGGTCCCCTGTCTTCAGCTGTTCGGCCCCGCGACCCAGCAATCGTCAGAGTAATGTGGGGGTAGAATGTCGGTCGCTGATGCAGTATTTCATGATCGCCAGTGACCGGCGTTGACCGCTGTCAAGAAGCATCAGGGCTTTCTGAGACCCGAGCCATCAAGATCACGGCCGTGTGATGGGAAGGAACAACCTACCCATTGACACTCGTCAACGCGGAACCCAATCGCATCCTCTAACGCTAGGTTGTGCCCTGAGGATCAGGCGCAGCACAGGAGATCGGAAAAGGACGGGCTGGTCATGGCACTTGAACGTATTCGGGATGATCGACGTTTCGGCCTATCGGCAGCCAGGTTTCACGACCCGGCCGCCAATGACGAACGCGACCATCAAAGCCTGTTGTTGCGGGAGGCCGATCACCGAATCAAGAACAGCCTCTCTATCGTTGCCAGCATGCTGATGCTTCAGCGCGCGCGGATTTCGGACGTCGAGGCGGTGGCTGCGCTGGATGACTCGGTGGCGCGGATCATCGCGGTGGCGGACATCCATCGGGCGCTGCAGGTAAGCAACCGTCCCGGCATGGTTCGAATTGCATCGACCTTGCGTGAACTTTGTTACCAGATCGGCCACATGAGGTCGGAGCTCGATCTGCGTTGCACGGCCGACGACGAGATCCTGATTGAGGCTCGCCAGGCGGTTCCGCTGAGCCTTATCGTCAGCGAACTGCTGCTCAATGCCGTGAAGTATGCCTACCCGCCAGACGTTCCGGGCATCATCACGGTTGGAGGTCGCCGGATCGGGGGCGTGCTCCTGATCACCGTTGCTGACCACGGTGTCGGGATGCCAGCCAAAACGTCCTCTGCCGGGCATATCGGGCAGACAATGGTGCAAGCATTTTGCAGGCAGCTTGGGGCGGCGATGGATTTCAACACGCTGCCGCCACAACGAGGGACGGTCGTGTCGATCCGCATACCGCTCCGGGCTGACGGCGCGGCGGAGATGGCATCGGTTGAGTCGTCCGCCGAGCAAAGTGCCCCGGATTAAAGCAGTCGCCTCCGGCCGGTATCATTCGGGGATGGCGATAGGGATCCAGGTCTGATTGTCGTTGCGGTATATTAACACGACTGCATAACCACGTTTCTCTGCCGACAGCGCCTGCAGGACACGTGATGCCTGATCGGGATCCGAAACAGGCTGCTCCTGAACCTGCAGGATGACGTCGCCCTTCTCTACACCGCTGTCAGCCGCTGAACCGGAAGGGTCGACCGAGGCAATCACCACGCCGCCTTGCGGTGCTGATGCGAGTTGCAGCCCCACCGTCCGCGGCGCCAATTCGCTGATAAGGTGGGGCTGGGCTTCCGGCCATGCCTGGATTTTTATGTGGACGTCCTGCTGCACCCTGCCGCGCCAGATGGTCAGCGCCGCATCGCTGCCGATCGGCGCGCGTGCCGCTTTCCGAGCCAAATCACGCGGGTCCAGAACCGTCTGCCCGTTGAACGACAGAACCACATCCCCGGGCTTGATCTGTCCATCCATCATTGCGTTACCCCCCGGTTCGAGCGCGGCAACCAGAGCGCCCTGAAGCCCCGGCGTGCCGATCCCCTGCTGAATCATCCAGGTGACCTGCTGGGTACGGATGGGCAGCATTCCCACCTTGACTTTACCATCCACCTTCAGGCGATCCATGACGAAATGGAGATCGTTGGAGGGGATGGCGAAGCCCACGCCAGCCGACCCACTGTATGTTCCGGGTGCGAAAATCACGCTGTTCATACCGATTACCTCCCCGGCCAGGTTGAACAACGGGCCGCCGGAATTGCCGTGATTGATCGGGGCATCAGTCTGGATGTAGTCGTCGAAGGGACTTTCCATGATGTCGCGGTTGACCGCGCTGACGATCCCGGCGGTCACACTATCGTCGAACCCGAACGGACTGCCGATCGCGACGACGGCGTCACCAACGTGGACGGCGTCGCTGTCGCCAAACGGGACGGCCGGAAGCTCTTTGGCCGTATCGATCTTCAACAGCGCCATGTCGGCCTTTCCGGCCATGCCGATGATCCTGGCTTGGTAGCGGATGCCGTCCGGGGTAGCGATGAACACCGCTACGGCATCCCGGACCACGTGCTTGTTGGTCGCGATGTACCCTGACGGATCGATCACAAAGCCTGATCCGATAGCTGTTGCCCTCGCCGTCACGGTTTTTACCGTCTGCTCATCAGACTTTTCTTCGTCATCTTTCGGCCGGACCACGATGACTTCGACCACGGCTTGCTTTACCTTGGTAACGATATTCGCGATTGGGTCCGGTGGTGGTTCAGCCTGGGCGGGTTGTGGCGATACCACGCCGAGACGCAGTGCGATCATGATGCAAAGGACAAGTAACGATCGTGATGAACACCGATCGTATGCGGCCACCGGATTGTGGGCGGCGCCGCGGCAGGAGTTCCATCGAAGTTTGTCCGGGACATGGTGCTTGATGGTGGTGGCGGGCCCCATAATTGTCTCCTTGCGGCCGGTTCCGCTGACGTGTCGCGCGGGGCTGTTCATATCCCTGCGCGGTGGCGTTCCGCCCGCCGGGACACCCACTGTCCAGTAGCAAAAGAAGTACCACTTCGGTCGCCCGGCCGCCTTGACCGTCGTCAAGTTCGGGCTCGTTTTCTAAGCTAAGCTCGACTTTCCGCATTTTAGGCGGCGAGACATAGAGTCTCCACGAATCGATTTAACAAGGTGACCGGGATTTCTATGCTTTCTGAACCCGACCGGGACATGGAAAAACTCGGAGGCGACCACAA
>JAQGHW010000578.1 GCA_028291505.1 Rhodopila sp.
TGTGGGGTTGGCGGGGCGGTTTGGATAGGGTGGATCAAGCCAGAATTTGGAACCACAGATGAACACGGATGAACACGGATAGAAGGCTTCAGGTGGCGGTGACCGGGGTTGGATGGTTCGACGTCGCCGGCGCGGAATGGGAAGATTTGCTCCGTTCGCGGATGTGCTTATCCGTGTTCATCGGTGGTTCCAAATTCTGGCCTGCGTCGACCAGGTTGGTGCCGATTGCCCTGAGCGCGCCGGCCAGGAGCATGGATGATCAGGCCGCTATTGTGATATCCTGACCGCGCATGAGCACCACACCGGAACAGTCAGAGGACTTCGCGCAACTGTATCGCCAGGCATTCGCCGCGTTCAGCGGCCGCGCGCTATGGAACAAGCGTGAGTTGGATGCTCCGACGGCGGAGGATGCTTTGGTCATAGCGCACGCCTTGCGCGTTGAAGGGAACCGCGAGGCTCGGGTTCTGGCGGAACGGATCGAGGCGGCGTGCCGTGCCGCTCACTAGCATTCAGACAGAGATCCTGGGGCTGTTGGCGGCGCATCGGGACCCGGAAAGCTACGTTGCCGGGGCCTGTCCGCTGAACCGGGATGCGCCGCGTTATTCGGCTGACATCGGTGTGTTTCATGACCGTGCGGAGCGCGTCGCGACCGCCGCGCTGAACGATACCGAGGTCCTGGCGGCGGCGGGTTACCGGGTTTCCTGGCTAAACCCATGCCGGGCAGCGGCGCGGGCACTGGCCGAGTAGTTCGGAGATCGGGTCGTCCATGTTCGATCGGAGGACCTGCGGCGCGCCCGGCTTGAACGTCAGGGTATTTATTGTTCCCCCTCAGTCCGCGTAAGTGAGATCCCAGCGTCCTACTCCACCTTTTGGCGGTTCACACCAGACCGGGACTGCGTTGCGGGTGCGGACATTCGGCTCGTGGCCCATGGCACCGCGCAGGGCTCGGAACAGGGCGCCGTGCGCCACCACCAGCACCACCGGCGTCCGGGCGATGCAGCGGTTGACGGCGGCGACCGCTCGGGTGGTCAGGGCGGGGAAACTTTCGGCACCCTCTGGGGTTAGAAGGCCGTCTACCCAATGCTGAAACCCCCAGGCGGCCATCGGCGTGCCTTCCTGGACGCCGAACGAAACCTCCCGCAGTCCATCGTCAATCTGCACCGGCAGACCCAGTTCCGCCGCCGCGATCTCCGCCGTGACGCGCGCCCGCCCCAGCGGAGACGAGATCAGGCTGCGGATCCCCTTATTACGTAGAAGTAATGAGGCAGACCGAGCCTGGGCGAGCCCGGTCTCGTTGAGGGGGATGTCGACGCTGCCCTGCGACAGGTCTTTCGCGTTCCAGTCCGTTTCACCATGGCGCAGGAACCAGAACGCGACGGGGTGCAGCATGTCGGCAGGGGGGGCGCTCATCGGATCAGGCCAGGCCTTCTTGCTGCATCACTCGCTGGACGGTTGGCCGGGCCAACATGCGGTCCAGATGGGCGGCGCAGTTGGCGGGCAAGGTCATGCCGACGCGCTTTGACCAGAACTCCACGTAAAACACCGCGGCGTCGGCGATGGAGAATTTCCCGACGGCGTAGTCCTTGCCTTCCAGCGCCTTGTCGATGAGGGAGAAGCCTTTTTCGGCGATGTCCTTGCCTTTGGTCTTGACCGCCTCCTCATCCGCGGCGTTCGGCGTGAAGTTGGCGGCGCGGAACTGGCGGCCGAAGCCCTGCATGTGGACGGTGGAGACGGCGTAATCCAAAAGCTCCAGCGCGCGGGCCTGCTGGTCGATGTCGTCGGGCAACAGGTTGGCAAATGGGTTGGAGCGGGCGAGCCAGTAGGCGATGGCGGGGAATTCGGTGAGGACGGAGCCGTCGTCGCGGGCCAGCGTGGGCACCTTCGATTTTGGGTTCACGCCGATGAAGGGGGGCTTGTATTGCTCGCCCTGCTGGAGGTTGACGCGTTCCATTTCGTAGGGCTTGCCGACCTCCTCCAGCAGTACGTGGATGCCGATCGAACAGGCGCCTGGTGCGTAATAGAGCTTCATGTTTGTCTCCTTTGTCCGTTGCAGGATGGTGTTCGTTGCAGGATGGTGTTCGTTGCAGGATGGCGGTTATCGTTGGATGCGTGGGCCCCGGGTTATCGCCAGGCGCCGACCGCGGGACGGTCGAGGCCCAGGTTCTCCCGCAGTGTAGCGCCGGTGTAGTCGGTGTGGAACAGGCCGCGGCGTTGCAATTCGGGGACAACGAGGCGGGAGAAGTCTTCATAAGCGCCGGGAACGTGGGAGGCGGCGACCACGAAGCCGTCGCAGGCTCGGGTGGCGAACCATTCCTCCATGCCGTCGGCGACGTCCTTCGGGCTGCCGATGAAGCGGGGGTGGTCGTGGAAGGTGCCTCGGCGGGTGATGTCGATGAAGTCGCGCGGGGTGGGCAGGCGGTTACCGAGCTCGCGCTTGATGCGGTCGCGCATGCCCTGGACGCCGGTCCAGCTGTCGAGTTGGTCCTGGGTGAACGCGAGGTCGATCGGCTGTTTGGCGAAGTCGAAGTTGAGGACCTCGGACAGCAGGGAGAGGCTGTCGATCTCTTTTGGCAGGGCGTCGATGAGGGCGGCGTGGTCTTCCGCCTCGGTTCGGGTTTCGGCGACGATGGGGTAGACGCCGGCGCAGACGAAGGTCTTTTCCGGATCGCGGCCGGCGGCTTCGACCTGGGTCTTGAAGGCGGCGTAATCGCGCTGGGCCTGGGTGAGGCCGTGATAGGCGACGAAGATGCACTCGGCCCAGCGGGCGGCGAAACGTTGGCCTCGGCCGGACTGGCCGGCCTGGATCAGGACGGGGTGGCCTTGGGCCGAACGGGGGACGGTGAAGGGGCCGCGGGAGTTGAAGAATTCGCCGTTGTGGTCCAGGCGGTGGACCTTTTCGGGGTGGGCGAACAGGCCGGTTTCGCGATCGGCGACGATGGCGCCGTCTTCCCACGCGTCCCAGTGGCCCTTGACGACTTCGAGGAATTCATCGAAGCGGTCGTAGCGGCGGTCGTGGTCGCCGTGGGAGGCGTGGCCCTTGTT
>JAQGHW010000587.1 GCA_028291505.1 Rhodopila sp.
ACCAGCACCCACTCGCCCGCCTTCATGCGGCCGCGTTGCAGCAGTGCGTGATAGGCCGTGGTGTAGGCGCCGCGAAAGACGCCCGCCTGCGCCAGGCTGAGGCCCGCCGGGACCTTGTCGCACAGCACGGACTTGGCATTGCCGAGTTCCGCCAGCGCACCGAGGGTGTGCCGAGACATCACCGCGTCACCGACCGCGAAGCCGGTAACGCCGGGACCGACCGCGACGACATGGCCCGCTGCCTCACCGCCGGGGATGAAAGGCGGTTCCGGCCGGAACTGGTATTTTCCCGCCAACATTAAAACATCGACATATTGGACGCCCCGGGCTTCGATTCGTACCTGGATTTCCTTTTCACCAGGGGGCGCCGGGTCGGGTACTTCGCGCTGCGCCAACACCTCGGGACCGCCGAAGCGTTCACAAATCATCGCTTTCACGTTTGTCCTCCTTCAAAAAATAGCAAATCGTATCAAGACCCAGCCTCAGGTGAATTAGCGCAACGTTCGCCTTGATTGTGGTCAAAATCCTCCGGTAAAACACAGCTGTACGAAATCCGCGGCAATACAAGGACGGCGAGTTGCTCATGTCCACTCCAGCCACGCTCACCGAAACGCTTCGATCTCACCAGCCTGACGACTCCCTCGTCCTTCAGGCGCTGCGGGGGACACCGCTGCTGCGGGACCTCGGCGAGGCAGTGCTTCATCGGCTGGCCGCGATCAGCAGGATCGTGAACGCGGCCGAGGACACCGAAGTCTGCCGCCAGGGGGAAGCCCCGGACGACCTCATCATCGTGCTGGACGGACAGCTCGCAGGCTTCAGCACCGCCGCCAACGGCACCACCGCGGTCGTGGAGGTCATCCGGTCCGGGGAAACGCTCGGCCTCTCCACCCTGCTTGCGCGGCTGCCTCGGCTGCTTGGCGTGCGCACCGTCACACCGAGCAGCCTGATTTCAATCGAGGCCCGCGGGTTGCTTTCGCTGGTCGAGCAGGAGCCATCGCTGGTGACCGCGCTGCTGCGGGCGGAGGCCAATGAGTTCCGGGCCCTGGTGCGGCAGGTGTGCGACCTGAAATTGCGGACGACCGCCCAGCGCCTCGGCTGCTATCTGCTGTCATTGTCCACCGAGAAGCAAGCCAATGCGACCGCCCTGCGGCTGCCATTCGACAAGCGCCTGCTGGCCGCGCGGCTTGGCTGCCGGCAGGAGAACCTGTCCCGAGCGTTCGCCTCGTTGCGTGGCTTTGGCGTGGAGACCCATGGTGCGCGAGTCATCCTGCATGACATCGCTAGCCTGACAGCCTATTCCGAACCGGACGAGGCGTTCGCCTGACAACGCTCTGGCGATAATGCCTGCCCCCGAAGTTCAGCGCATTTGACGGTGTACGTAAGGGACGAGCAGGCCACAGAAACCGAAAAGCGCGCCTCGGGCCCAGGCGACCCTGGACCCGCCCTTCTGATATATCTCCAGCGCCGCCCCCAGTGGCCCGTGAGCGCCTTTCGGTTCAGGCAGCGGTGATCTCCGCCCACAGGCGGTCCGCGCCCGCCTGCGCCATGTGAAGACCTAGCAGCCGGTTCCACGCTGCGTCCTTGCCGAACTCGTCGCGCCAGGACCACAGGCGACGGGTCAGGAAATGCAGGCTGTGCTCGAAGGTGAAGCCGATCGCACCGTGGATCTGGTGCGCGATACCGGCGCCGATGCCGGCCGCTTCGCCCGCGCGCGCCTTGCCCGCCGCGATCGGCAGGATCTTCACCCCGTCCGCCACGGCTTCCGCTGCCAGATCGGCGGCGGCCACCGCGGCGGCAGCCTGCCCCGCCATAACCGCGAGGTTCTGCTGCACGGCCTGGAACTTGCCGATCGGCCGGCCGAACTGCACGCGGTCCTGGGCGTACTGCGTGGTCATCTCGGTCAACCGGGTCAGCGCGCCGGCGATCTGCTGCGTCCGCATCGCCGCGCCGACCGCGATAAGTTGGGGCGCGGTCATCCTGGTCGCGCCGACGGCGATTGCCGCACCGTTCAGCCGCACCGTATCGCGCGGTTCTCGCGCCACATTTTCCCCCGTTTCGATCGACCAGGACGCCTTGCCGATGAGTGCCACCCGGGAGTCCGCCAGCACCACCAGGTGGTCGACATCGCGCGCCCAGGGCACCCGCGTAAGCGTCCCGGTCACCAGCCAGCCGCCGTCCGATCGCGTCAGCGTCATATTCTCGTTGTCGCGCACCGGCCCGATTGTCAGCGGCCCGCCAGGGATCTCCATCCCCGCACCGGCGAGCAGCCAGCTCGCCAGCATGGTCTCCGCCAGCGGCAGCGGCAGGGCATGCGCGCCGGCGACCTTCAACAGCGACAACGCATCCGCCACCGCGACGCCGAAGCCGCCGGCTTCCTCCGGCACCAACGCGCGATGCAGTTCGGCTTCCTCGACCGCCGACCACAGCGCCGCTGGCCAGGTGCCTTGGTCGGCGGAACGCTGGGTCGCGGTGTCGCAATGCGCATGAAACAGCCGGTCGGCGGTCTCTCGCAGCATCTCGCCGACGTTGTCGCTTCCGACGCCTGGGTTGGAGGTGTTCATCGCCTTCAGGCCTTTCCCAAGGCGCGTTGTTTCCACAGTTCCCAGGGCCGGTCGACCAGCCCGTCGTTGGTTTTGGCCGCGGCGGCGGCTTCCTCGGTGCTCAGGAAGGTTGGGGTCCCGAGTTTCATGGCTTCTGACTGCATGCGCGCGTTCACCTCCGTATAGACGGCACGGAATACGACGTGGCGGATGGATTGCGCGGCGGCAACCGAACCGTGGCCGCGCATCAGGGCGACGGAATGGGTTCCCATCGTGGCCGCCAGCGCATGCCCGAGCGACGGGTTTCGGATCAGCATGTCGGTGGCGGGGCCGGCGGTGTCGCGGATCTCGAACACCGGGACCCCGGCGCCCAGGAAGCCGGCGATGTGGTTCATCGGCCGCAACGGCACCGCTGTGTCGGCGAACGGGATAACGGCCGGCGAGTGGCTATGCACGATCGCGATCACGTCGGGCCGCACCTTGTAGAGTTCGCCATGGATGAAGCGCTCGAGGTACGATGTCCGGCCGCGTGCATCGACCGGCGCGCTATCGAGGTCGTATTCCAGAATGTCGTCGCGGGTGACCAGCGCCGGCGCCATGCTGCGGGCAAGCAGATAGCGGTTCGGGTCCTTGTCGTGCCGCACACTGACATGGCCGAAACCATCGACGACCCCCTGGTCGTACAGGATGCGGTTGGCGGCGACCAGATCCTCCACCAGCCCGCTGTCCGCCGGCCCGGCGGAGGTGGGTGGGGTCTGTCCCCATGCGGGCAACGCGGCCAACGCGATGGCGCTGGCCAGAAAGCCGCGACGGCCAGGAGAGGCTGGTCCGCAGCAAAGGCAGTTGGACATGTCGGTCCCCTTGGTATCTGATTTGTCATTGTTTTCAGGCCGCTCGGCACAGCGGCCGTGCCCGGGGCAGTTGACCACAGCGTCGCGATCACGGCCAGAGACTGAAAGCGGACAGCGAACTTGGCGTCTTGGCGACTTGGCGGTTCAACCGGCCGCTCAAGCGGGTTCGGACCAACCATCAGGCCCGTACCTCCAAGGACATCCCCGGGCCTCGCCGCGTCTAGCCGCTGCCCGTGTTGCAGCCGATAATGCGCCCGCCACACCGGATGAGGAAGGAACAAGCTGATGGATGCACCGGATGCCCGGACGATCAAAGCCGCGATCCAGGCGCAACGCGCCTCGATGCAGGCGCTGTTCGACCAGCTTCGACAGGATGGGCTGGATGAGCCAGGCGTCTCCCGCGACACGTACGGCGCGGGCGAGCAACGGGCGCATGCCACGGTGACCAAAGCGGCCGAGGCGTTGGGGCTGGAGATCGCGCACGACGATGCCGCCAACCTGTATATGACCCTGCCTGGCCGTGACCGTTCGGCGCCGGTGCTGGTGATTGGCTCGCATCTCGATTCGGTGCCGCACGGCGGCAATTTCGACGGCGCCGCCGGTGTGCTGGCCGGGCTGGCAACCGTGACCGCGCTGCGCACCTTGGGGCTGACGCCGGACCGCGACATCGTCGTGATGGGCATCCGCGCCGAGGAAAGCGTCTGGTTCCAGGTCTCGTATATCGGCAGTCGCGGCAGCCTGGGCACCTTGCCCGAGGGTGCTCTGGATGTCCGCCGGGTGGATACCGGGCGCACACTGGCCGATCACATCTCCGACTGCGGCGGTAATCCGGAAGCCTTGCGCACCCGCGCGCGTCATTTCGATCCGTCGCGCATCCGGGCTTACCTGGAGCTGCACATCGAGCAGGCACCGAGCCTGGTGGAGGCGGGGGTTCCGGTTGCGATCTGCACCGGGATTCCGGGGAATTTCCGCTTTCCCGACGCTTGGATCGAAGGCCGAACCGATCACGTGGGAACGCCGCGCCGCTTCCGTCACGATGCGGCGACGGCTGGGGCGGAGTTCGCCATCGCGCTCGACCAGCTATGGGCCGACTATGACCAGCGCAACATCCCGATGGCCTGCACCTTGGGCCGTTTCCATACCGATCCGGCCGCGCACGGGCTGACGATCGTGCCAGGTACGTTTCATTTCAGCCTCGACGTGCGCGCCTACGATGAAGCCACCCTGGCCGAATTGGAAGACAAGGTCGGGCGGATCATCCAGGGCATCGAGCAACGCCGCGCCGTCCGGTTTCATCTGGGACAACAGGCCCGAGCCGCCGTCGGAATGGTCGATCCGGCGATCAAGGCCGGGCTGGAAGCGGCCGCCCGGGCGCAGGGAGTCCCCGTATTGCACATCGGCAGCCCGGCGTCGCACGACGCGGCCGCCTTCGCCGCGGCAGGCGTGCCGATGGGAATGCTTTTCGTCCGCAACGAGAACGGCAGTCATAATCCGCATGAGGCAATGACGATCGAGGACTTCCTGGACGGGGCGTCAGTGCTGGCCCAATGGCTGACAACGGCAACATAGGAAAATTGAACCACGGATGAACACGGATAAAGCGCTGGTCGATGACCTCGTCGAGCGCGTCATCCTGCGGGCCTTTGCTCAACCGTAGTAACCCACACCCGCAGATCAAACGCCTGGCGATAGGATCGAGCAGAGCGTTGCTCTATTGTCATGTCCAGGTAATTTCCCGTCCGCACACCGCGTTGGAGCATCATTCGGACCACGGCTGCAATACCCATGCGACAAGCGCAACGGCAGCGGCTGAATGGAGAGTGTGCTTCATTCCCATGTCTCATCAATGGGGTCCGGTCCAACCCTTATCCGTGTTCATCCGAGTTCATCCGTGGTTCCATGATCTTACTGACCAAAGAACGTCCAAAACACAAACCAGCTGCCCATCCCGCGCCGCGTCACCGTCCGATTCATCCATGCCGCCAAAATAGGCAGAGCGACGGATAACCCGTTGAATGTGGCGGCCGCCCCGTCCGATCGCGATCCGCCGGCCGCCCTGCTGCCCCCGCGGCCAAGGCGTCTTGCGGGCTGCAGCGGGAGGCGTCATGTCTGGCTCCCGCAACGCCAAAAGGAGTGTCCCATGCGCGCCGTCGGTTATCAGGAATCGCTCCCGATCCAAGCCCAGGCCGCCCTTGTCGACATCGAACGTCCCACACCCCAACCGCTCGGCAGGGACCTGCTCGTCCAGGTGCATGCGGTATCCGTCAATCCGGTCGACACCAAAGTCCGCCTCCGCGCCAAACCGGAAGCCGGCGAATGGAAAATCCTCGGCTATGACGCCTCCGGCACCGTCGTCGCGACAGGCCCCGACGCCAGCCTGTTCAAGCCTGGCGATGCCGTCTTCTACGCCGGCGACATCACGCGCCAGGGCACCAACGCCGAGTTCCACCTGGTGGATGAGCGTATCGTCGGACGGAAACCGGCTTCCCTCGACTGGGCGCAGTCCGCCGCCCTGCCACTGACCGCGATTACCGCGTGGGAGGGTCTGTTCGACCGCCTGAACGTCAGGAAACCGGTGCCCGGCGGCAATGCGATCCTGATCATCGGCGGTGCCGGCGGCGTGGCCTCGATCGCCATCCAGCTCGCCCGCCGGCTGACCGGCCTGACCGTGATCGCGACCGCCTCGCGTCCCGAAACCGCCTCCTGGGTGCGCGATCTTGGCGCCCACCACGTCATCGATCACGCCAAACCGCTCGCCGAACAGACCGAGCCGCTGGCGGCCCCCGGCTTCGTCTTTTCAACCACGCAAACCGACAAGCATGTGGCCGAGATCGCCAAGCTGATCGCGCCGCAAGGCCGCTTCGGCCTGATCGACGACCCGGCCACGCTCGACGTCGTCCCGTTCAAGCGCAAAGCCGTGTCGGTACACTGGGAGCTGATGTTCACCCGCTCGATGTTCCAGACCGAGGACATGGCGGCCCAGGGCGTTCTGCTGAACGAGGTCGCGCGACTGGTCGACGACGGGACATTGCGCACGACGCTGGGCGAGAACTTCGGGCCGATCAACGCCGCGAACCTGAAGCGCGCCCACGCCATGATTGAGAGCGGCCGAACCCGCGGCAAAGTGGTGCTGGAGGGTTTCGCGAAATAAGCAGCAAGGCCGATGGCGTTGCCACTTATCTGCGGCGCAGGGCTTTGACGAAATTGCCCAGCTGTTGCCGTTCGAGAATGTCCAGGAATACCTCTGGACTGGGAGCCGTCTGACTGAGGTTTAGCCGAGCTGCCTCGACAACGTCACCAATGCCCTCCGCGTCGGCGGCGCGGAGTTGCGTTAGAAACTCGTCAGGTCCGATGGCGGCAATTCCATGACGAGCCAATTCCGCCGCCGGAAAATCTCTCAGGTTGAAGGTCAGTATGATCGTTGCCCTGGCCTGGATCGCTGCCGCAAGGACATGGCGATCATCCGGGTCTGGCAGCGTCAGATCCGCGATATGGTGTTGATAGTCACGAATATTAGCCGCCGGCAGCACCCGGTTCATGATGTCGCGGGTGCGGATCAGTCGTTCCCGGGAAACCTGGCCGTCCGCGACAAGATTATCGATCCACTCGTCGTGGATCTGATCCGTCCAGCGTGGCGCGACATACTGGTGGACACCAAGCTGGACAAACAGATTCCGTGTGTGAAACGGGTAAAGCAGGTGGCATCATAGATGACGACCGGGCGGGACGTGCGCGTGCGCCTTAAAGGCCACGTGCGATCAGGTCATCCGTATCGGTGCGCAATTCATCGAGGGCGGCATGCACCGGAGCCTCCCGGCGCTTGAGGTCGATGACATCGGTCAACCGCAGCCGGCGATGAGCGCCGACGCGACGAAACGGCAAGACCCCTGCATCCATGCGCCGCCGCACCAAGGGGCGGGAAATGCCCAGGATCGAAGCGGCATCTTCAGGCGAGATTTCAGACGCCTCGGCCAGGACCGCGACCTTATCGGCGGTAGAGGCTTCGCGCAGTAGCCGCCCGATCATCTCCACTGCCTGGGTCGGTAGCGCGACGATGTCGCGGGTGCCGTTGGCATGCACAAGAAGCACCTCGACCCGATCATCCGGGCCGCGGCGGTCGATCAGATCGGCACCCAGCGCAAGGTCTGGCCGCTGATCGGGGGGGACGCTGTAGCGCCCCATCATTTCCATACCCATCTTAGGCCTCCAGCGACATCCCAACTGGAATATCTGGAACTTGTGGTGTGGAATGTCAAGCGTGGCTGTCTATGCGCGTGTCGGACTTGTTTGAATCCTGCCGCGCCGCCTGAAACGCCCGCATCCCGTCCTCGATGACGGCACGCGGCAAGTCGCGGGTGATGAACACAATCCGGCTGGTGCGCGGGTCGCCGTCGGGCCAGGCCGCGAGTTTCGCCGGCGGGTGCATCAAATGCCGCACCGCATGGATCGCCACCGGCCTGTCTTGCCCCTTCAGGTTCAGGATCCCCTTAACCCGCAGCAGGTCTTCGCCGCGCGTGGCGACCAGCACTTCCAGCCACATCGCCAACCCCGGCCAGTCGAGCGGCTCCTCGAACGTCAGGCAGAACGCGCCGATCCGCACATCGTGGCGGTTGGGATCGTGGTGATTGTGGTCGTGGTGGTGGTGATCGGCAGCCGCCTCGAATGCCGCCGCGTTCAACCAGCCCGCGACATCGGGGATCTTGGCGGCCGGGTCGAACAGCCCAGCGTGCAGGATGAACGCGGGATCGACCACCCCCTGCGTGACCTCCACGATTGGAGCGCCGGGGTTTAGCGCTGAAAGCCTGTCGCGCAGCGGAACCGGGTCGGCAAGGTCGGCCTTGCTGATGATAAGCCGGTCGGCCACCGCGACCTGGCGGACGGCTTCGTCCTGCGTATCGAGGTGCACCGCGCCGTTTACCGCATCCACCACGGTGACGATGCCGTCCAGCCGGTACGCGGCCGCGGCCACCGGATCGGTCATCAGCGTCGCCAGGATCGGCACTGGATCGGCCAGGCCCGTGGTCTCGATGACGATCCGGGTGATTTCGTCGCGGCGCGCGCGGGGCAGCATCTCCCGCAGTACACGGGCCAGGTCGCCGCGCACGGTGCAGCAAAGGCAACCGGCGTTCAGCAGGACCGTGGTGTCGTCCAGCTTCTCCACCAGCAGGTGGTCGAGCCCGATCTCACCGAACTCGTTGACCAGGACGGCGGTGCGGGCGAGTTCCGGCTGACGCAGCAGATGGTTCAGCAGCGTCGTCTTGCCGGCGCCGAGGAAGCCGGTCAGCACCGTGACTGGCGTTGTCTCAGCCATGGGAGTGGCCGTAGAGCGCTTCGGGCGACACTTCGGGCGCCGCGATTTCAACCAGTTCGCCGTCGCGTGCGGCGCGGAAGAAGCAGTTCCGCCGCCCGGTATGGCAGGCGACCCCGTCCTGATGCACCAGCAGCAGCAGCGTGTCGCCGTCGCAGTCGACCCGCAGCTCCTTCAGGTGCTGGGTCTGGCCGGAGGTCTCGCCTTTGCGCCACAGCTTGCCGCGGCTGCGGCTGAAATAGCAGACCTGGCCGGTGGTCAGGGTTTCCCGGATTGCCTCGGCGTTCATCCAGGCCATCATCAGGACCTCGCCGGTGTCGTGCTGCTGCGCGATGGCGGGCACCAGCCCGTTGGCGTCGAAACAGACCGCCCGCAGCGCGGCATCGGCCTGCGTCGGGCCAGAAGCGACGGCGACCCCAGAAGCGACGGCGGCCCGAGTGGTAATTTCGTTCATGGATGTTATCTTGGCTCTGGGCGTGCCCGCCGCCAAGGAGTGCCTGATGGGTTTTTCCGCCCGCACCGAGACATTGCTGACCCGCGCCAACGTGATCTGCGACGGACGCGGGGTGCGACTGACCGATCTGCGCCGCCAGGTTCTGGGGCTGATCCTCGACCGCGACGCGCCGACCGGGGCGTACGATCTGCTCGACCAGCTTCGCAGCACCCGGCATGGCGCGGCGCCCCCAACTGTGTATCGCGCGCTGGAGTTCCTGCAGGAACAAGGGCTGGTCCACAAGCTGGAGCGGCTGTCCGCCTTCGTCGGATGCATCGCCGAGGAGGACCATGACCACGCCGCACAGTTTCTGATCTGTCGCTCCTGCGGGCGGGTTACCGAACTGGAGGACCACGAACTCGCCCACGCCCTGGACGACGCGGCCAAGCGGCTGGGATTCACCGTCGGCAAGGCTACCATCGAGGCGGAAGGCCAGTGCGCTGCCTGCGCACGTGCGTAGTCATCCGAATTTCGCCCCCGGTTCGCACATCAAAGCGCACCCCTCATTTCGACTTCGAGCGCATCATACTCGGCTCGTAGACCCTCCCTGTCGCGATCCAGCAGCCCCGCGGAGTCCACTTTAACCCCGCCCATCCCGTGCCGGTGGCACGTGACACCACCCCCGCCGCGTGCTTGGCTTCGCGGCGACGTCCCGGCACCACGGCAAACGGACCCCCAACGTGCAACTCGCGTCCAGAACCTACCAGGCCGACGATTTCCCGGCGGTCCAGGAACTCTACCATTCGAACGGCTGGACCGACGGCCTGCCGATCGTGCCGCCGACGCGGGACGCAGTCGAAGCCTGCCTGGAATGGGCGATGACGCCGCCCGACCAGCTTCTGGGCATCGAACCCGTGCGCGCCCAGGCGGTCACCGCCGAGAAGCTTGCCATCAACGCGGTGATGGCGGGTTGTTTGCCGATGCATTTTCCGGTCGTGCTGACCGCCTTTGCGGCGATGCTGCAGCCGGACTTCCTGCTGCACGGCGCCACCGCCAGCACCGGCGGCTGCGCGATCTTCGTCGTGCTGAACGGGCCGATCCGCCATGAACTCGGCGCATCCGGCGGCTTCAACGCGCTGGGTAATTCCGACCGCGCCACAGCCGTGATCGGCCGAGCGCTGCGACTGGCGCTGATCAACATTCTGGAGGTGCGGCCGGGGGGGATCGATCGTTCCACCCTCGGTCATCCCGGCAAGTTCACCTATTGCGTCGCCGAGGACCAGGACGACTCCACCTGGCTCTCGCTCGCCGAACAGCGCGGCATGCCGAAAGAGGTTTCAGCCGTTACGGTGATGGCGGCGGGCGCACCACGCCAGCTGATGAACGAATGGACCACCGAGCCGGAGGAAATCCTGGAGACGTTCGCAGCCGAGATGCGGGCCAACCTGCGGCACTATTCATTACATGCCGGAAACTATGCGCTGATCATCCCGAGACAGTTGCGCGACCATATTCAGGCCGCCGGGTGGAGCAAGACCGACATCGCCGCATTCATCCATGAACGGGCGCGGATCCCGCGGCGCGAATGGGCGGATGTTGGCAAGGGTGCCGTGGTGCGCGACCGTGGCGACAGCATCTATCCGGCGCTGGGTTCGGCCGACGATTTGCTGGTGGTTGCCGCCGGTGGCCCTGCCGGCGGATTCGGCGCCGTCATCCCGCCCTGGCTCGGGCCCAAGAGCAAAGCGGTGACCATGGCGATCGGTGCCTGTGTTGACTGCGAGCCGCCGAAAGGCTGAACTTGCGGGCATAAGAAGGGGCAGGATATGGCGTTCCAGGTTCTCGATCCGACCAACGAATCCGCACCGCCACTGGGGCAGCTTGCGCCCCGGCCGGGATCGTTGCGCGGGAAGACCGTCGGGTTCATCTCGAACGGCAAAGAGGGGACGAAGGGCTACTTCGCCCACCTCGACCGAATGCTGCGGCAGGAGTTCGGAGTCGCCAACGTCGTCAGCCGGGTAAAGTCGAATTACAGCGCGCCGGCGGACGGCTATATCGTGGGTGAGATCGTGAACTGGGATGCGATCGTCACCGGCATCGGCGACTGAGGCAGTTGCTCGTCGTGCAGTCTGCATGACTCCATTGTTGCCGAACGCCTCGGTGTTCCCGCGATCGCGGTGATGACCACCCGGTTTGTCAGTGCGGCCGAGTTGATGAGCCGCGTGCTTGGCATGCCGGGATACGCGTTCGCCGTGATCGGACACCCGGTCAGCAGTGCCACCGATGATGGGTTGCGGGAGATGGCTCGGGCTACGATCGAGCAGGCGCACGGCTTGTGGGCACTGGCGTAAAAACCGCTCGGTTTTTGGCAACGCGTCCACGAAACAAAGCGCTCCGTCGGGCGTTGTTCTCCTGGCACAAGCCCGGAGGCTGATATGGCGCGCGTCGTTGGTATCGATCATCTGTCGATCCGCGTGGGCGACTACGAAAAGTCGAAGCTGTTCTACGGGCGGCTATTCGCGTTCCTCGGCTTCAAGGTGGAGGCGGAGTATCCAGAAACCACCGGATGGACCAACGGTCACACGCTGTTCTGGATCGCCCAGGCCGACGCGCGCGCCAGCAAGCGGAAGCATCACATCGGCGACATCGGGATCCATCATTACGCCTTCCGGCTCCGCAGCCGTAAGGACGTTGATGAACTGGATGCATTCCTGCGGGACGAACTGAAGGCCACGATCGTCGACCCCGCGGGGGAGTATTACGACGACTACTACGCGGTATTCTTTCTCGATCCCGATGGCCTTAAGTTGGAAGGAATGAAGTGGGGTGAGAACCAGGCGAAACGAGAACCGGCCCCGTAGGTGCTATCCCGGGACGGACTACCAGGTCCGGCCGGACGCCCGCATGTGATCCTCGATGATCGCGAGATTGCGCAGGTTCGCCTTGAGCACGATGTCGAACAAGTCCCCCAGGATCGGGACGCTGCCGCCGATCACCTCGATGCCGACATTCGCCAACATGCGTGCCAGTTTGTGCCGTGGCAGCCCAAGCCGAGCGGCTTCGTAGATGATGTAGAGGGAGAGAACCCCGAGGACCGCGTCGCCCCCGACGGGAAGCAGCCCGATCACGCTGTTGAGGCCGAAACGAAAGCGCGTGCCGGGCAATCCGAAAGCGCCGTCGATAAGCCATGCCAGCCAGCGCAACCGGGTCACGCGGGCGGCCGCGCCGGGCGCACCGAAAGTCCAGTCCGCGGCGGCGAAGGTCATGGCGGCGATCTCCCGTCGTGCCGCTTGATGTCAGTGTTGGACGGAGCGAAATCAATAGCGGCGCTGCCGCGGTCGATCCCAACCCCATTCTTGTTACGACACGACTATCTCGCATCCCGCATCTTCAGCTTTCCGCCGCCGGTTCGCGATCTGTACGCCGCAACGAAATGACCCGTTCGGCACTCCTGCCGTTTGTGGCGCTATACGGGACGCTGTTCGCAGCCTTTGGGGTGGCCTCGCCGTTCTTCGCGGCATTTCTTGCTGAACGAGGTCTACGCCCGGAGGCGATCGGGCTTGTGTTGGCCACCGGAACCGCGGTGCGGCTGGTGGCTGGACCTGCCGGTGGCCGGGTGGCGGATCGATCGGGGACGCCTCGGTTGGTGCTCGTTGCCTATGCGGCCGCGGCTTCGTGCGTGGGCTTCGGTTACCTGCCGGCGGAGGGATTGTGGGCATTGCTGTTGGTCGGCATCGCGCACGCGTCGACACTGGCGCCGCTCACCCCGATCGCCGACGCCCTGGCGCTGAACGCCGCGGCCGCCACCCGGCGGTTCGAATACGGGTGGGTGCGAGGCGCCGGGTCGGCGACATTCATTCTGGG
>JAQGHW010000613.1 GCA_028291505.1 Rhodopila sp.
GCTGAGCGGCCAGCGTTTCGTTGGCGTCAGCCAAGCTGACGAAACGCGAGGGGAACGTTCGTCGTCCGCAGGACGCGCTGTTCGCACGAAGCGTGTGAATCATGCGATCAAACAAAAGGATAGAGCATTTGCAGGCTGTACAGTCAGCCTGCAAATGCTCTGATGCCGCAGGCGGCGGGATCGCCCTGGCAGCAGTTCTCGGTCAGGAACCCCAGCAGATCGTTCATCGTGCCGTAGGCCGCCGCATAGATCAGGGATCGCCCGTCGCGACGGCACGTGATCAGGCCGGATTGTTTCAGTTGATTGAGGTGGAATGACAACGTCGCGGCAGGCAGAACGAGCCGTTCGCCGATCTGTCCCGCCGGCAGCCCCTCGGGCCCGGCCTGGATGAGCAAGCGGAAGATGTCGAGCCGAGTCTCCTGGGCGAGTGCAGCAAGAGCGGCAATGGCACCTATCTTTTCCATATTTCCAGAATAATGGAAATACACAGCGCCGTCAAGCTTCGGGCAGCCCCGTCAACCCAACCAGCCGATCGAATTCCGCCACCGACAGCGTCTCCGCACGGCGTTCGGGTGCGATGCCGGCCCGCGCCAGCAGCGCCTCACCCCCCAGCGCGCGCAACGACCCGCGCAGCATCTTGCGGCGTCGCCCGAACGCGGCGGCGGTCAGCGCCTCCATGCGCGAGAACGTCGAAGGATCCGGTTGGGCGGGGTGCGGCGTCAGGCTGACCACTGCGGACCACACTTTCGGCGGCGGGGTGAATGCCCCGGGGGGCAGGCGCATGACGATGCGTGCCTCGCACGTCCATTGCGCCAGTACCGACAGCCGTCCGTAGGCCGGCGTGTCCGTCTCGGCGCAGATACGTTCCGCAACCTCCTGCTGGAACATCAGGGTCAACCGCTCGAACGACGCCGCGTGGCGCAACCACCGGACCAGCAGCGGCGAAGCGACATTATACGGCAGGTTCGCAATCACCTGCCGCGGTGCCGGCACCAGCGACGCGGCATCGACCGACAATGCATCGCCCTCGATCACGCGCAGCCGCCCGCCGGCAATGTCGAGAAGTTCGCTCACCGCCCCGACCGCGCGCCTGTCCAGCTCGATCGCGGTGATACTCGCGGCGGTCGACCCCAGCAGCGACCGCGTCAGCCCGCCCGGCCCTGGCCCTACCTCGATGACATGGCGTCCGGCCAGATCCCCGGCCTCCCGCACGATACGGTCGGTCAGGTTGCCGTCCAGCAGGAAGTGCTGGCCGAGGGAATGCCGGGCGGCGAGGCCGAATCGGGCGATGACTTCGCGTAACGGAGGCAAGGTGCGCGGTGCTTCGGCCAAGCGCGGCGGACCCTGTTCAGACCCCGTGGTCGCGCAGGTCGATGGTGGCCTTCCGGTGCAGATCGCGCGTGGTCTGGCGGGACAGCATATCCACCCGCTCCTCGACCAGGCGGTGCTGGATATCCGCCGCCGTGATCGCGCCGAGGTTTTTCTGCTCGCGGCTGCAGACGGTGATCACCGCAATACCATCGCGGGAGATCAGTGGTTCGGTGGCCTTGCCGATGGGCAAGGTTTCCAGCAACTGCCGGAAGGCCGGGGGATTGACGCCCTCGACGCGGACCTCGCCCGGGTCGATCGGCCGGTTTGCTGCGTTGTTGGCCTTTGCGACCGCCTCCATCTGGTCGCAACTATGGACCGAACCTTGGATCGACCTCGCCTTCGCCAACGCCTGCCGCTGCTGCTCGGTCGGGTTCTGTGGGTCGGTCAGAGGTGCGGTAAAGGCCATGAACGCCTGCCGCAGCGTCACCACGGTGGCCAGCTGGTTGCCGATTTCCCGCTTCGCCTGCAGCGCGACAATCGAGAACCCACCGGGCACCCGCACCGGATTGCTGACGGCGCCCACCGGCATCTGGGTTACGATCCGGGCAACCGCGGGATCAAGCTGGTTGGTCTGCACCCAGCCGAGCTCGCCACCTTCCAGCGCTGACTGGGTCTGGCTGAATTGCGCGGCAACGAGGGGGAACGCCGCGCCGGCGTGCAACTCGGAGATCACCGTCTCGGCGAACCGTTGGGCGTCGGCGCTGTTGGCGGGGTCATCCACCGGGATGAAAATCTCCGCCACGTGGTATTCGGTCTGGCCGACCCGCTGGGCCGCCAGCGTCTGCTGAGCCGCCACATCGGCGTCGGAGATGTTGATCCGGTCCGCGACAACCTCGCGCAACATCTGCGACCAGGCGAGCTGGGCGCGGATCTGGTCGATCAGGGTGCGGGCGCTGACACCGTCGGCGGCCAGCTTTGCCCGCAGCGAACCCGGCGGCATGTTGTTGCGGGTCTCGATTTCCTTGATCGCCGCGGCGATCTGCGCGTCCGGGATGACGATCTTGCGCTTCTGGGCTTCCTGCACCCGCAGCCGCTCATCGATCAACTGGCGCACGATCTGCGGTCTGAGCCGTTCGATCACCTCCGGCGACAACGGCAGTCCCGTCGAGATTGCGAACAGCCGCGCTCGGTTCGCGATGTCGGCATCGCTGATGACGTCGCCATTGACGACGGCGGCGATGCGGCTGCCGCCCGCCGGCGACTGTGCGGCGGGTGCGGCCGTGCCGGGACGGGCTGGCGGGGGTGTGGCAGGCACCGTCGATTTCGCCGGTGCCGCGGCGGCGAAACTCCCGGCTGGCAGGGCCAGCAGCAGGACCAGCACGCCGGCACGCCCACCCCGGGGCAGACGCGCGGGCCGCGGGCCGCGGCGGTGGCTGCGGCAGAGGGTCGGCATGTCAGGCACTCCCGAATTCATAGCGCGCGATAGCCGAATTGGCCGATCGTCTTGAAGGTCAACAGGAACAGCACGGTGGTGGAGCCGCTATCGCCGTCGACGCTCGTATAGCGGCGGTATAGCCGCAAATCAAAGATGAAGCATTCGTCTTCATAAACCCCATCGGCGCTGACCGACACCATCTTGTTGGTCGCGAGATCGCGGCGGATGTTCCCGCTGAATCGGTAGTCGCCCCATTTGGATGACACGCCTACGGTCGCCTCATTGCGCGGAAAGTAGAACGCGGTGCCCGGCGGTGGCGGAGCGGCCTGATCGTAAAAGGTGTATGGATTGAAGGTGGTGTAGATATAGCCGCCCGACACCCGGAACCTGTCCACGCCGACCGACGCGACGGCATCGGCGAAATGCGTCGCCAGGGAGGCTTTGTCGAGCCGGGTGCGGTAAGTGAGGTCGAGCCACCTGGTGGGCGCGAAGGTGCCGCGGGCGACGACGTCGGAAACCTCATCGTGCAGTCCGGATGCTGCGGGGAAGAGGTTGTCCTTGTTGGTGCGATAGGACTGTCCGACCAGTCCGTCGAACGTCGTCCCGCCCAGGTACCAGGCGCCATGCAGCCCGACATTGGCGCGTACCCCGCCGTCCAGCCGGTCGATGCCGGTGAAACGGTTGAAGCCGAACAGGTTGGCATCGGTGAATTCGAAATCCAGGCTGTCCTCGTTCGGAATGCGGCGAATCTGGCTGTCGCCGGACTGCGGCGCGACAATCACCTGGGCGATCGGCTCGATGATCTGGGTGCCCCAGGCGCCGCCGTCGCGGGCAAACGGCCAACGATAATCGACCGCCACCTGGGGCAGGGCACGGGCCGTGTCGATACTGCTGTTGGGGGCGAAATTGGGCACCCCGTTGGCGTTCGTCGCATCATACGCGGCGGCATCGCCGTGCAGGGTGATCTTCCACTGGTCGCCCAGCAAACCCATGAACGGCCGCTCATAGTTCATCGTCAGTGACCCGCGCCGCGTGTTGGTCCCGACCGAACGCATCACGTTGAAGGCGCCTGTCGAGAGCGAGAACCGCCCGCCCAGCGAATCCGGCGTGCCGACGAAGCTGTACTCGTATCGTGGCAGCACGGTCGGCAGCGTGCTGGTGTTGATCGCGGTGTTCAGGCCCTGGTAGGCCTTTGCATCAAGCCGGGTGTAGGAGCCCACGCCGAAGCCTTCGACATAGAACTGGCTCGTCAGAACGTTTTCATCGCCTGTCAGTCCCTCCGTGATGTGGAAGTCACGCACGTAATTGGTCGAGGAGGCGCGGTTGATATTGAACCCCCAACGCCAGGTGTCATCGTAGGCAAACTGACCCTGGGACATGAACGAGCCCTGCGGCGAATTATTGACATAGCCGCCCGATGCATTCACCAGCAGCGTACCGTCGTTGAATCGCCGGCGATACTCGATATCCAGCTGCGGCCCGGCCTGCGTGGTCATCATCGGCAGGAAGGTCGCGTCCGACTGGTCGTCGATCACCAGGTAGTAAGGCTGGCCGTAGAAGGCACCGATGTTGGACGACGAGCCGATAACCGGCGGCAGCAGCCCGGATTCCCGTTTCACCGACGGGTCGGCATGCCAGAAGTACGGGAAATAGGCGACCGGGATACCGTACATCTCCAAGGTCGCGTCCCTGTATTCGATCTTCTTGTGTTCGGTGTCCTGGACCGCGGAGGAGGCGCGAATCTGCCATAGCGGCGGGCGACTGGGATCCTTCGCGCACAGGTTGCACGTCGTGTAGACGACCTTCGAGAGTTCGTTGATCGCGCCGCCGGTACGCTGCGCACCATTCGCCGCAAGCCTGCCGTTCTGCTGCAACAGCGCGCGCATGTCCCTCAAGATGCCGTCGTTCATGTTGTTCTGCATCTCGGCGTAGTCGGCGAACATCACCTCGCCGTTCGGTTCCAGCAGGACCACGTGGCCGGTGGCGGCGGCGACCCCGGTGTTGCGGTCGAAGGTGATCTTGTCGGCCCGCATCACGTGGCCGTTCTGCCAGGCTTCCACATGACCGGTGGCGGTAACCAGGGATTTGTCCTTGTCGTAGTCCACCTCATCGGCGGTGAAGGTCACCGGCTCGTTCTGGTTGGTCGCATGACTGGACGGGTTGGTGCCCAGGGCACTGAACTGTGCGTGCGCGGTGTCCACGCCGAAGCATCCAAGCGCGGTGCACAGTACGGCGACAACGAGGCCAGGCTTAGCCGGCAGAATGGAGGCGAAAGGCGCAAGCAGCGCGCCGGGCGATCGAGCGACCTTGCCGCGGAGTCTTCGTTCTGAACGGTGCAAGCGATCCATCCTCAGCGGTGTTTCCCCAAGGGTGTTCCCCCTCAGCCGTCTTCTCGTCAGCCATCTTCAGTGTGTAGCAGCAGGGCCACAGCGAGCATAAGCCCGGATGCGGCAGGCGCCCAGGCTGCCAATGCCACGGGAAGCGCGCCGGACTGACCGATCTCCTCGGCGATCTTCGACACCACGAACAGCGCAAAGCCCGCCGCCACGCCGCTGCCGATCATCTTTGCCACGCCCCCGCGCCGGGCGGGCCGCATGGAAAAACCGGCGGAAACCAGCGTCATCGTGGCGCACAGCAGGGGCAGGGCAAGCAGCGCCTGGAAATGCAACTGGTGCCGGATGGATGAGAATCCTGAACGGTCGAGCAACGCGATGAACCCCGGCAGCGCCCAGAATGACAGCGTATCGGGTGAGGCGAAGCTTTCCTGCACGCGGTTCACCGTCAGGTCGGTGGGAAGGTTCATCAGTTGCGGCGGCTCCGGCAACTGATCGGGCCGGATCGAGCGGGCGTTCTCCAGCACCCAGCTTCCATTGCCCAGCGTCGCCCTTGCCGCCTCGATTCGCGTCAGCAGCTTGTCCATCCCATCCAGGCGGAACACGCTGACCTGCTGCGCGGACAGCTGCTTGCCGTGCAGCTCCACCTGCTGCGCATGGATGATGGCCACGCCCTGCGGCGATGTCTGCCGGTCCGACTGACGCAGCCAAAGCTGCCCGCCATTCAGCGCCAGCGGCCCCCCCCCGCTACGCAACAACGCATTATCCATCGCCTCCGCTCGGGCGAGCATGACCGAGGAGACCGGGCTGACCAGCGCCGTCGCGACCATGCCGAACAGCAGCGCACACAGCGTCGGCGCGGTGAGGAACTCCCAAGCCGAAATACCGGCGGCCCGCGCGACGATGAGTTCGGAGGAACGGGTCAGCCGCCAGAAGCACAGGATGCCGCCCAGCAGCACCGCGAACGGCAGGATCTGCATGGCGACGTAGGGCAGCCGCAACGCCGCGATCTGGCTCACCGTGCCGAAGCTCACCTCCGGATGGCTGGCGGACCGGCGCAACAGCTCGATGAAGTCGAACATCGCCACCAGGCCGGACAGCGCCAGCAGCATGCCGCTGATCGCCAGCGCGAACTGGCGGACGATATACAGCGACAGCGTCAGGGCGGCGGTCATGGTGTCAGGCTTCCGCCGGTTCAGCAACAACGCGGGTGGGGTGGAAGATGCGGATCGAGGGCCCCAGCAGCAGCCAGGCGCAGACGATGCAAGGCAGCGCGGCATGCACCCACATCAGCACCACCAGGCTGTTGTCGCGCGCGGCGAGGGTTCCGAACGCAAGGCCCAGGGCCAGCAGTCCGACCATCGCGCCGACCGTGATCAGCGGCCGAGCAATACCACCATGGCGCCTGAACATGCCACCGAGTGCCGAGAACAGTCCGACCATGGCGTAGGACAGCGTCGTCAGCGGCGAGGTCAACCGCTTGTGACCCTCCGCTATCCATTTTGGCCGGTCGCGCTCGAACATCGGCGCCGGGTCGAGCAAGTCACTCAACGGGCGTTCCGACATGTCGAGAGGGCGGGCTGAGTTTTCCTTGGTGCTGTCCGCCAGATCGACCTCATTCTGCTTGAATGTCAGCACGTCCAGGCGGCCTGTCTGATGGTCGATCTCTTGCCGGCTGCCATCCAGCAACAGCACGCGCGGCCCGTTCGCTCCGTCGATCAGCCGCCCGCGCTCCGCCAGGATGGTGGCGTGGGCGGTGGGATCGCGCGCGTCGTCCACCAGGATACCCCGCAACGTGCCGTCCTGATCCCGGGACCG
This sequence comes from Rhodopila sp., assembly GCA_028291505.1. Classification (GTDB taxonomy): domain Bacteria; phylum Pseudomonadota; class Alphaproteobacteria; order Acetobacterales; family Acetobacteraceae; genus Rhodopila. Next base: position 6,898 of record JAQGHW010000613.1, read on the forward strand.
CACATAGACGATCAGGTTGTCGGACAATGGGGTGAACACGCCATCCTGCAGCAGGAAGGCTGCGAGGCGGTTGCGGATCTCCCACTGGAACTGCTTGAAGTCGGACAGCGATGCGGGGACCGCCCAGAGGCTCAGGCCGTAGCCGGTCAAAGTGGCCAGCAGCGCGACGGCCAACGCCGGACGAGCCAATGCCCAGGGCGACAGGCCGGCGGCGCGCATCACCGTCAGTTCCCGGTCCGTGGCCATACGCTGGTAGACGAACTGGATCACAACATAGGTGGTGATCGGCAGGATCACGGCGACGAAGCTGGGTATCAGCAGGGACGTGAGATGGAGGAAGACCAGAAAGGACAGGCCTCGGTTGACCACCAGGTCCACGAATCGAAGCGATTGCGTAAGCCAGACCAGCGCGGTCAGCCCGCCCGTGGCCACGACCATCGCAAACAGAATCTGGCGGAAGATGTAGATATCCAGTCGCGAGAACGTTTTGCCCGAGCGCATGGCACTTTTTGCTGCAGACTTCGGCTTGATGCAACCGGCCATTTCCAGACCATGAGATCCGACCTTGGCACCCTTCCCGATGGCCAGCCATATCGCATCCGGGCGCCGGGCGTTGCAGCTCAGGTGTCAACCCCTGCTTGATATTGCGGTCGCCCGGCCCCTGGGATGTTTCGATTGCGCGGCAAATTGCTCCGAATTATACGAGCGGCCCGATGCACTCAATGATATGGATGCGGGCGCCATGTAGGCTGCGCGACACCAAGACGATACCATACAGACGGAAGCGCGAACTCAGCCCATGCCGGACCTTTGCTCGAGACTGCCGATAAATGACCGTTGAAGCTGCGGCGCGCGACACGCGCCTGCGCGCCCCGAGGCTCGCCGACACCGAAACGACAGGGGAGCCGGCGCTGCCGGTGATCCTCGTGCTGCTGGCGGCCTTCACGGCGATCTGGGCGGTCTACCTCACGATCAGCGAAGCACCCGTCGCAATCAAGCACGACATGGCCGAAGCATACGCCTGGGGACAGGAGTTCCAGCTCGGCTACAATCAGCATCCGCCGTTCTGGGCCTGGATCTGCGGCCTCTGGTTTTCCCTGTTTCCGCGCACCGGATGGGCCTTCGCGCTCCTGAGCAGCCTGAACGCCGCCATCGGCCTGGGGGGCGCATGGATGCTGCTCGGCGAATTTGCTTACGGCCGCAAGCGCATGGCGGCCTGGGTTCTGCTGCTGCTCACGCCGATCTACACATTCTACGCCTATAAATACGACGCCAACACCATATTCCTGTCGATCTGGCCCTGGGCCCTTTGCTACTTCATGAAATCGATGCGGACCCGCAAGATCGGCGACTCCATCGGCTTTGGCATATGCGTCGGCCTCGCCATGATGTCCAAATATTATGCCGTAGTCCTGGTCACGACCTGCTTTCTGGCCGCCCTGCAGCATCCCGCGTGGCGGAAATACCGCGCGTCGGCATCACCCTGGATCGCCGCGGCTGTCGCTGCGCTGATCTTCGCGCCACACGTCTGGTGGCTGCTGACCCATCGGGCGCCGCCGCTGCGCTACCTCGTCGATATTTCCGGCCAGCCATGGGATGAGGTGATCGACTACGCGCAGAAAACCCTGGTCGATGGGCTCGGTATGAACCTCGGAGTCGTTCTCGTTGTCGGCTTGGTTGCCTGGATCTCGCGCCGCGACGGCACCGCAACGTTCAGCCCTGACCCACGCTCGCCGCCGCTTCGCGTGCTCGCGACCCTTGTCCTCACGCCGCTCGCCCTGACGATCGCGACCGGTCTCGCGCTACGCACAAGAAACACCCCGGAAATGACGCTCGGCACCTTCCCGCTGTTCCCGCTGCTGGCCGTTGAACTCGCGCGCGTCCGTGATACCGATCGCCTCTACCGCATCGCTTCCCGGCTGGCCTGCGTGGTGACACTGGGCGCGCTGGCGTTGTCGCCGGCGATCGCGGCCATGCGCACCTATCTGTCACCCACCGCCATGAAGATCCCGCCGTACCAGGAAGCGGCGGCCGAGGCGACCAGGCTTTGGCACGAGCAAACGTCCCGGCCGCTCGCCTATGTCGGAGGCAGCGACTGGTGGGAGAATGCCATCGCCTTTTACAGCACGGATCGGCCGCACGCTTTCGTGCATTTCGATTATGCCCGCAATCTCTGGGTGACGCCGGAGGCTCTCGCGAAAGGCGGGTTGCTTTCGTTATGCTTCAGCGACGACCAAGCCTGTCTGAACGAGACAGCGCCGTTCGTAACGCCGGAGACAACCCGGACCGAGCTCTCATTGGCCCACAAGTTCTGGGGCCATGTCGCCCGCCCGGTGCAATTCGTGGTGACAATTATTCCGCCCCACGCCGAACCGAGGTGATCCGGGTCCGGCTCGCCGCCCCGCGCAGCAAACCGGGGAACCACGCCGCTCCGCAAATCGCGGCCGGTTGCAGCGGCCCGAACATGCAAGCCCAATGCAGCAGTCTTGCGAGCCGCATCTGCCCGCCAAGTTCCCGCGTAAGCCCGCGGTGATAGGCACCTGCGTCGCCGCCGTCCAGCCACACCTGCGCCGCGCGAGCGCCGCTGTGAAGCGCTATGGCGACCCCGTCCCCGGTCAGCGACGGGATGACCGCAGCCTGGTCGCCCAGGCGAAACAGGCCGTCTGAAAGCTCCGGATCGGCGCCCGGCGCGTGCAGCAAGCCATACGGGATGCCCGCCACCGCCAACGGGCGAGGCAGCAGTGGAGTCGCCCCGGTCAGCACGTTGCTCAGATGCGGGGTGACAGCGTTGATCAACGCCAGCAGCCCCGGCCAGTCGCCGCCGGCTCTACGGAAGCTCCTGCGCTGGATGGCGACGCACACCACCGCTTGCCCATCTTCCACGCATTGCACCCCGGCATAACCGCCCGGAAACAGAATCAGTTCGATAGCCCCCGCCAGGGTCGCGATTTGTCGCGGCATCAGACGAAAGTACATCTTCATCCCGATCGCACCGTGCTCCGCGCCCGGGCGGGGCCGCGCACGCAGGTCATGTTTCCCGGTCGCCAAAAACACGTCGGCCGCCTGGATGGGATCGGACCGGGCGATCGCGACCGTCCAGCCCCCCGGCACCCGATCCATGCGCCTCACAATCTGGCCCGTCCGCACAATAGCGCCGGCCCGTTCGGCCGCGCAGAGCAGGGCCGCGTCGAGGGTGCGCCGGGACAGGCCGAGGGCAGCGAAGGGCAAGGCGCTTTCCGCTGTCCGCCCGCCGCTGATCAGGCGAATGCGCCGGATCTCGGCCGCACCCAGCGCCAATGGATCCACACCGAGTGTTACAGCCTGCTGGATCGCATCCTGGCTGAGGAAGTCGCCGCAAACCTTGTCAGTCGGCCCAATCCCCCGCTCCAACACCACAGGCCGGCAACCCGCTCGTCCCAGCGTGATCGCGGCGGCTGCCCCGGCCGGGCCGGCACCGATGATCAGCGGGTCGCGGCGCACAGGCGGAACGGGATGTGCCAGGAGATCGCTGCCTGCTGGCCGGAGATGCCGGCCTGGCGTAGCAGCGCTTCCCACTCCGCCCGAACGAAGGCTCGGGCAATCGAAATCTGACCATCCTCGCGGACGAAGCGGTGCCAGAACAGCACACGGGCGAGCAGCGGGAAGCCGTAATACGGCAACACATGGCGGTGGAGGTCGCCAATGAACCAGCCCTGGCCGGCGTTTTCCTGGAGCCAGCGCAGGAAGCCAACGACCTGTTCGTCTGTCAGGTGGTGGGTGAACTGCGAGGTGATGATGAAATCGAATTTCCGCTCCGGTACGTAGGCGAACGCGTCGCCATTGACGAAATCGATCCCCGCCGCCGAACCAGTCGCTTCCCGCGCCGCTCGGGTGGCCCAGGGATTGAGGTCGATTCCCGTCAGCCGGGCGGCGGGATACCGGGCGCGGATTTTTCGCAGTGCATCGCCATGCCCGCACGCGACGTCCAGCACGGAAAAGTCGCCCGCGGCGTGTTTGGCCAGCCAGGCGAGCATCGGGCGGTGGGTCAGGGTGACGGCATTGACCCGGGAAAGATCGCGCAGGCACCTTCTGTAGTCTTCGAAATCGACACAATCGGTGTCCATCCGCTCCTGCTGGGTGCTGCGACGGGACAGGATCATGGGCGGGTGAAGGCAAAGGTCTCGACCGACAGGCCGGGACCGAATGCCATTCCCACGCCCGGCCCGCATCCGTCCGGGTCGAGCAGGATTTTTTCCAGTACGAACATCAGTGTGGCCGAAGACATGTTGCCGTAGTCGCACAGGATCTCACGGGAATAGCGCAGCGCGTCGGGGGGCAGGCCAAGGCCCTGCTGCACCGCGTCGAGAATGGACCGGCCGCCGGCATGGACGGCCCACAGGGCGGGTGGGTCGGAAGGTAGCAGTTGTGCGCCGTGTTCCGGCAGCCAACGGCGGATACGGCCCGGGACCTGGCCGGAGAGGTGCATCTCGAACCCGTTGTCCCCGATATGCCACGTGATAAGGTCGTGGCTGCGCGGGATGACGGCGGCCTGGAAGCGGCCGATGGCGATGCCGGTCGGGTCCGCGCTGACCAGCGCGGCGGAGGCACCGTCTGCGAACAACAGGAAGCTCAGCATTTTCGGCACGTCCTGGAAGTCCTCCCGCAGATGCAGGCTGCAGAGCTCCAGGTTAACCACCAGGACCCGGGATAGCCGGTCGGCGCGGACGATCTGGTCGGCCAGTCGCAATGCGTTGACCGCGGCGAAACAGCCCATGAAGCCGACGATGGTGCGCTGGGTGCTGTCCGGCAGGCCGGCCGCCCGCATGATCTGGAAATCCAGTCCGGGGGCGGTGAAGCCGGTGCAACTGGCGACAATCAGGTGGGTGATCGCGCCAGGATCGGCGTCCAGCTTTCGGACAGCAGCCATGGCGAGATCCAAAGCGTGCGGCTCATACAGCGCCATCCGGTCGGCGGTGGAGGGGAACGCACCGCGGCGGTAGAACCCTGCGGCGTCGAGGATCCTGTCGCGCGGCCGGGGGCCCGGTTCAAAGATGGAGTAGCGATGCTGAATGCCGGAAAGCTTCGCCAGGCGGTCGAACAGGGCGCGCTTGTGCCAGTCGGTCACGGTATCGCGGCCGAATTCGACGAATGCGTCGTGGATATCGTGGCTTGGGACCGCGGTGCCAATCCGGTTCAGCCAAGCCTGGGTCACGGCGATTCCTTAGGGTTTCCGCAGGATGTGGGGGTGCGCGGACGTTGCGCCAGGGCGCTGATTGGCTACATTGGCAATCTGGGATTGCCCTCCGGTGATTGCGGCGGGATCGATGGACCGGCCGTCAGTGATTGTGCTGGC
>JAQGHW010000508.1 GCA_028291505.1 Rhodopila sp.
TCGCATACTTAGATATGCTACCCTCCCGTTATTGCCATTGGCGGCGCAACCTATGGCTGATGGCTCGGATCGCGGCTATTCGTCACCAGAGGCAGATGCGGGGAGCGAATAGCCGGTTTTGAAGCTCACTGATTCCCCCAAATTTCAGCTTGGCGTGTGATTTTGGACAAACCGTGAGGTGACCTCTCTGAGGTGGTCGCGCCCTGTTGGACAGGGTTTAAGGCCAGGTTGCTCTTGAAGCGCGGCGCGGCGAACTGACGACGGCCAGTTGGCGACCAAATGCGGCATCCATCGGACGATGGTGGGCGATTGGAAGAAGCAGGCCATGGAGGGCCCGACAGCGGTGTTTTCCGACCGATCGGCGGCGGAGGAACCGGTCAGGTCGTCCGAGGCCGACGTTGAGAAACTGCACGCCAAGATCGGTCAGTTGCTGGTGGAACGGGATTTTTTGGCGACAGCCTCCGGTCGATGAGTGTCGAGCTTGCGGTGATGGACCGGTCGACGCGGAAGGTGCTGTCCTGGCGGGTCTGGCGGCGTGACGACAATCAGAACCGAGCCTATCCAAGCCGCCGAACTGTCCAACAGGACGAGGCCACCTGCCCGTGGCCCGGCGCGCAATGCCGGACCGTTCGGCGAGATCGTCGCGAACGCGACTGCGCCGGGTGGATTGAGAGCCGATCGGTAATCTCTTTTTTCCACGTTTTCTTTACGTGCTTATAGATTGACAGGCATATCCTTCACGTATAATACGTGCGTCGAAGGTCGTCAGACGGCCTTCCGTTCCTGGAATGGAGGCCGACATGATCGATTGCTCCGCGCTCCTGGCCCCCGCCATGTGGGCCGGATGTTGTCGCTGATCTGACGATACAACCGCTCGTTGGCGGGACGTTAGCGTAACGACACTCCAGGCATCGAGGCCTTCGTCATGAACATATGGCACAACTTGCAACACTATTTTCCCACGGCGATCCGGTCCGAAGGCCGGCCCGTGCCGATGTGGCATTCCCGGCCGATCGAAGTTGACGGTGTATTCCTCGGCGCGGCCGTGGAACACGAACTTGGCGTTCGTTTCATCGCCGTGGATGTTCGGGTGACCGAGATGGACCAAAGCATCTGGCCCACGCTGGATTACGCGTACCGCTCGGCGCACCATTTGTTCAAATCCGGCCGGGCGGCCGATCCGTTCTGAGCAGGCATCGGACCATGGCAAAGCAGATCAGGCTGAATGCGTTCGACATGAACTGCATCGGTCATATCCAGCACGGGATGTGGACGCATCCGCGCGACCGGTCCGCGAGCTACAATACCATTGAATACTGGCAGGACCTGGCTCGTATCGCAGAACGCGGACTGTTCGACGGCATTTTCCTGGCCGATATCGTTGGGGTCTACGACGTCTACAAGGACAGTCCCGCGCCGTCCATCCTGAACACCGTGCAGCTTCCGGTGAATGACCCGATGCTCGTGGTTCCCGTGATGGCAGCGGTGACGAAACATATTGGTTTCGGTGTCACCAGCAACCTGACTTATGAACCGCCATACCTGTTCGCACGCAGAGCGTCCACGCTGGATCATCTGACGGGCGGTCGTTTCGGATGGAACATCGTCACCGGCTACCTGGACAGCGCCGCGCGCGGCATGGGGCTGGCAGCTCAACCGGATCATGACGGACGATACGACATCGCCGACGAATATATGGACGTCGTCTACAAGCTTTGGGAGGGCAGCTGGGAAGACGACGCGGTGCTGCGGGATCGCGCGAACCGTGTCTTTGCCGACCCGTCCAAGGTCCATCGGGTCCAGCATTTCGGCCGTCATTACCAGGTGGACGCGATCCACCTCGCCGAACCGTCGCCGCAACGGACGCCGGTGCTGTACCAGGCGGGGTCATCCACACGCGGGCGGGAGTTCGCCGCCAGGCACGCCGAATGCGTGTTCGTGAACGGGGCAGACAAGCCAAACACGCGGATGGTGGTTCGCGATATCCGGATCCGGGCCGCGGCGCATGGACGAAACCCCGCCGATATCCTTGTCTTTCTCGGCAGAACCGTCGTCGTCGGACGAACCCGCAGGGAAGCGGAGGAGAAATTCCAGGAGTACCATCGCCACGCGAGCATCGAAGGCGCCCTGGCGCACTTCTCCAGCTCCAGCGGGATCGATCTGTCGCGATACGAACTCGATGAACCGATCCGTTACGAAAAGAACAACGCCAACAACTCCGCGGTCGAAGCGATCACCACGCATAGTCGCGAGCCATGGACGTTACGGCGGATCATAGGGCAGATGGGCCTGGGCAGCCGCAATGCACCGATCGTCGGATCGGCAGAGGAAGTCGCCGACGAATTGATCGCGTGGGTCGAGGAGACTGGTGTGGACGGCTTCAACCTTAGCCGCGTTGTTACCCCGGAAACGTTCGAGGACTTTGTCGATCTGGTGGTGCCGATCCTGCAGGAACGCGGTGTCTACAAGCATCAATACGCTCGCGGCCCGCTCCGCCAGAAGTTGTTCGGGCACACGCGGCTGCCGGACACGCATCCCGCCGCCATACACAGGCGCCCTGCCCTAGACGCCCGACAGTCTGCAGCGGAATAGGAACCCCCCCAATGAGTTGCTGCATAGGCTGGTGGCATCCGGAGGCGATGATGCTGTTTGAAGACCTGCCCTGCGACGATTGCATCCTGGAAGACGTGCCCTATCTCCACGCGCCGGCGCCGATCCCCGAAGGAGCGATCGTACGGGTAAGCAACATCAGCAAGAACTTTGGCCCTGTCACGGCACTCGATGACGTCACGTTTGAGGTTCAACGCGGCGAAATCCTCGGCATCATCGGGCGCAGCGGGGCCGGGAAATCCACCCTGATCAGGTGCCTGAACGGTCTCGAAAAGCCTGATCGAGGCCGGATTGAAATCCTTGGCCAGGATATTGTGCCGCTGAGCGAAGGGGCGTTGCAGCGCGTGCGCGGGCGGGTCGGTATGATCTTCCAGCACTTCAACCTGCTGTCGGCCAAGACGGTCGAACAGAACGTCGCGCTGCCGTTGAAAATCGCCGGCATTTCTGGACCGGAACGTACGGCGCGGGTGTGGGAACTTCTTGAACTGGTCGGCCTGTCGGATAAAGCGCAGGTCTATCCGGCGAAACTGTCCGGTGGCCAGAAGCAGCGGGTCGGCATCGCTCGTGCCCTGGCTGCCCATCCGGCCCTGCTGCTGTGCGACGAAGCGACGTCGGCGCTGGATCCCGAAACGATCCTGTCGATTCTGGATCTGCTGCGCGACATCAATCGTCGCCTGGGACTGACCATCGTCCTGATCACTCATGAAATGAGCGTCGTGCGTGCCATCGCGGACCGGGTGATCGTGATGGATCGAGGGTGTATCGTGGAGGAAGGCGAAGTCCAGCGCGTGTTCGCCGCACCGGAAGCGGAACTGACGCGGCGCCTGATCGGCAGCCAGACCAGCGAGTTGCCGAGCGTCTTGCGCAACGGCTTCCTGAATGGCTGGGCCCAGGGCATGCATCTGGTGATGCGGCTGCAATTGTCAGGCGACACGGCGCAGCGTCCGGTTCTCGCGGAGATGACCCGCGATCTGGATGTTCTGCCGGTGGTGCTGCACGCTGCCGTTCAGCACGTGCAGGAACAAGCCGTCGCCAGCTTCGTGGTCGCCTTCAGAGACGCCAGTGAGCCGCTTGCCCGGCATGTTGGAGAATATCTCGCAGCGCGCGTGTCGCGCCTGGAGGTGCTGGGCTATGTACGGCAACTGGCCTGATCTTTTCCTGCAGGCGCTGCAGGACACCCTGGAGATGACCATCGCGGCCGGCCTGATTGCTTTCGTCGCCGGGCTGCCGTTGGGGCTGGTGCTGGTCGCCTCGGCCCCTGGTGGTATCTGGGAACATCGCTGGGTCAACCGCACCCTGGGCGCGATCGTCAACGCCTTCCGCGCGGTGCCTTTTATCGTTCTTCTGGTCGCATTGATTCCGTTGACCCGGTTGATCGCGGGGACCTCTATCGGCACCGAAGCCGCGATCGTGCCACTGGCAATCGGCGCCACGCCGTACTATGCGCGGATCGCGGAGGTTTCGTTGCGGGAAGTGGATCGCGGCCTGATCGAGGCCGTGAAATCGATGGGCGGCAGTCGCTGGACCATCGTTTGCGAAGTGCTGGTGCCCGAGGCGCTTCCCGGCCTGCTGTCAGGCTTCACCGTTACGCTGGTGACGATGATCGGCGCGTCGGCCATGGCGGGTGCCATCGGTGCCGGCGGGCTGGGCGACCTGGCAATCCGCTATGGTTACCAACGTTTCGACACCGGCATCATGGTCGGCGTGATCATCGTCCTCATCGGCCTGGTTTCCCTCGTCCAGCTCGGTGGCGACCGTCTCGCCCGCCTGTTCGACCATCGCTGAAAAGGTCCTCTCCCAAGTGAAACGACGCAGTTTTATCGCCGTTGCTGGTTTGCTGCCCTTCACGGCTCGGGCTGCCGATACACCGCTGAAAATTGGTTCGCCGGCCGGACCGTTCGGGGACATTCTGGGCTTCGCGATCGAACGTGCCCATGCCCAAGGGCTGGAAGTGAAGAAGATCGAATTCACCGACTGGATTACGCCCAACGAGGCGCTCGCCGCGGGCGATATCGATGCTAATCTGTTCCAGCACATTCCGTTCCTGAACGCCGCCATCAAAGCGAGGGGCTACAAATTGGTGCCGATCGCGGCCACCGCGGTGATGCCGATGGCGCTGTTTTCGCACAAGGTGAAATCGCTTGACCAAGTGCCCGCCGGTGCGGCGGTCGCGATCGCCAACGACCCGGTGAACGGCGCCCGCGGCCTACAGTTGTTCGAGAAGGGCGGGCTGATCACGTTGAAGCCCGAGGTCGGCGACGATGCGACGGTCGAGGACATCACCGCCAACCCGAAGCACCTGCGATTTTTGCAATTGGAGGCCGCGCAACTGCCACGCGCGCTGGACGATGTCGCGGTGGCGCAGGTGAGCCTGAGCTACCTGGTGATGTCAGGCGGCGATCCGACCACCGCGCTGTTGACCGATGGCGCCGGGGATCCGCACTACGCACTGAACTTCGTGGTGCGGGAGGAGCGGAAGAACGACCCACGAATTCTGCGCTTCGTTGACATTTACCGATCGGCCGAGGTGAAAGCGTTCATCCTGGATCATTACGGCAAATATCTCACACCGGTCTGGTAGCTGGCTCTACAGCCCAGCAAACAACGGCGTGGACAGGTAACGTTCGGCGAACGACGCGGCGATCCCGACGATCAGTTTGCCGGTGTTTTCCTTCCGGGCGGCGAGGTCGAGCATCGCGTGCAGCACGGCACCGGAGGATATCCCGACCGGCAACCCCTCGATCGCCGCGCAACGACGGGCGGCGGCAAACGATTCAGCCTCCGATACGGCCAGTACTTCATCGAGAAGCCCGCGATCGAGCACGGCCGGGGTAAAGCCGGCACCGATGCCCTGAATGCGATGCGGACCGGGACTATCCCCCGACAGGACCGCGCTTTCCTGCGGCTCCACACCGACAATCCGCAGGCCGGGACGGCGCGGCTTCAGGCCACGGGCGATGCCTGTCAGCGTGCCCCCGGTACCGACGCCGCCGACAACGAAATCGACGGCGCCACCGGTGTCCACCCAGATTTCCTCGGCGGTCGACGCCTGGTGCGCCGCGGGATTGGCGGGGTTGTCGAACTGCCTCGCGATCCAGGCGTCGTCTGTGCGGGCGAGAATGGCATCGGCGCGGGCAATCGCACCCGGCATGCCCAGCTTCGCAGGCGTTGTTTCCACCTGCGCACCGAGCAGACGAAGCAACTTGCGGCGCTCGACCGATGCGCCTTCCGGCATGACAACGATCAACTTGTAACCTTTCGCGGCGGCGACGAACGCCAACGCGATACCGGTGTTTCCGGAGGTCGGCTCCACGATCGTAGTCTTACCGGGGGCGATCTCGCCGGCCAGCTCCGCCGCTTCGACCATGGCAAGGCCGATGCGATCCTTTACCGATCCAAGTGGATTGAAGAATTCGAGCTTGAACGCGATGTCGGCGACCAGGTCGTCGGCGGCCTGCAACCGGGGCAACCGCACCAACGGGGTGCCACCGACCAGATCCAGTACGCTACCGAACATGCGTCCGCGCGGCAGAACCGGACGATCCGGCAACGGAGTGGGGGCGAACTGCGATGCGTGATCCGCCGGCTTGGCGCTTCTGCGAGCCCTGGCCATCTGCCGTCAGATCACGAAATTCAGGGGATCGGTAACCGGCTTGCGCAACCCGGCCTTGGCAGCCCGCTTCAGCAGGTCCTCGATGGTGAGGGATTCGGCCAGTGCCAGGAGCGCCGCATCGAACTCGCCCCATAGCGGTTCGATCACCATGCGATGCAGGCGCCCGCTAAGGTCATGGACGCTCTCTTCCAGGCTGTTCAATCCGACGGTGATGGCGTCGGACACCTTGATCAGCCTGGCCGGGCGGCCAAGCCGGTAACCGCCATGCGGGCCGCGCGTGCTGTCGAGCAGACGCTCTCGGGACAGGGCTTGCAGCAAAGGCTCCAGCGTACGGCGGGCCATGCCGGTGCGTTCAGCCAGCTCGGCGGCATTCACGACCGCCTCTCCGCCACTGTGGAATGCGATGTCCAGAACGATCGCCAGTGCAACCATTCCACGATCTCGACGCGTAAGAAGCATCTTCCTGGCCTCGCTCCCTGTCCATATTTTATGAATAGCCTAAAGGTAGCGGGGTAGCAAGTCCATCCTGCCGCGGGCGGAAATTAAAAAATTTCATTCTTCGGCGTCTGGTTGGCTAGAAATACCTTCCCACATGCGTGGGCGTGACGCGGACCGCGGCCGTACTTGGGCCTGTCGTCATCATGAAGCAACGAAGTGGGCCACGAAGCATCCGCGGACCGCCCGCCGGCTGACCAGAATGGCCGCGCCGGCGAAGATCCCAGTCGATATCATGTTGTAACTTTTGTTCATGTTATAAAGATATTAACACTTGACTTGATAGCGGAGTGGATCAACGATGATGTCGCGTGCCGTGGCATCTCGTCACGATCGCCGTTTTCTCCCTAAACTCGACGGCGCCTTCCGGGGTCGTCGCTTTCTTCGTGACCGGTTGCGCACCGGTGCGGCAAGGAGACTACCACATGACCATTCAGCTTGGGCAAATCGCCCCCGACTTCCAGCAAGACAGTACCGCCGGCAGGCTGAGCCTGCATCAATACCTGGGCAACGACTGGGGGGTTCTGTTCAGCCATCCCAAGGACTTCACCCCTGTCTGCACAACCGAACTGGCGGAAGTCGCACGGTTGAAGCCGGAATGGGACAAGCGCCACGTCAAGCCAATCGGACTGTCCGTGGATTCCGGTGAGAACCACACGGGCTGGGCGCGCGATATCGAGGAAACCCAAGGCCAGGCGCTGAACTTCCCGGTGATCGCTGACGCCGATCGGACGGTATCCAACCGCTATGGCATGGTCCACCCGGAAGCTGACCCATCGATCACCGTTCGCAGCGTGTTCATCATCGACCCGAACAAGAAGGTGCGGCTGATCCTGACCTACCCGCCCAGCACGGGACGCAATTTCGATGAGATCCTGCGCGTGATCGACAGCCTGCAACTGACCGACGCGCACAAGGTGGCGACGCCGGTCAACTGGACCAATGGCGACCCAGTCATCATTGTCCCGTCGCTGTCGGATGCCGATGCGAAAGAGCGCTTTCCCGGCGGGTGGAAGACTCTCAAGCCCTATCTGCGGGTGGTCGAGCAGCCTAAGCTGCCTCACGAAACCCCATAGGCTCATTATGCCGCGACCCATCCTCACCCGTCGCGACGCAATCACCGCCACGGCCGGCGCGTTGCTCGCCACGTCCGCCCGCGCCGCGGAACCGACGACGCTGCTGAACGTGTCCTACGACCCGACGCGGGAGCTTTACCGCGACTTCAATCGCGCGTTCATCAAAGCCTGGAAGGCGCAAACCAACGAGACGGTCGTCGTCAATCAGTCCCATAACGGGTCCGGCGCGTCCGCCCGAGCGGTGCTGGATGGGCTGCCGGCGGACGTGGTGACCCTGGCACTCGCCGCGGATATCGATGCTTTGGCGAAACGTGGTTTGCTGGCGGCCGATTGGCAGACGCGATTGCCGGATAATGCGGCGCCCTATACCAGCACAATCGTCTTCCTGGTGCGGAAGGGCAATCCCAAGCAGATTCACGATTGGCCCGACCTGCTAAAACCCGGCGTGCAGGTGATCACGCCCAATCCGAAAACCTCGGGCGGGGCACGGTGGAACTTCCTCGCCGCTCTGGCATGGGCGCAGCGTCAACCTGGTGCGACCGATGCCTCGGTCGAGGCCTATATTCGGGCGCTGTTCCACCAGGTGCCGGTGCTGGACACGGGTGCGCGCGGCGCGACCACAAGCTTTGCGCAACGTGACCTGGGCGACGTATTGATCGCGTGGGAAAACGAGGCGTTCTTGGTACGCAAGGAATTCGGCGACGCCGATTTCGAAACGGTGCTGCCAAGCGTGTCCGTGTTGGCGGAACCACCTGTCGCGGTGGTCGATAGTATTGTGGACAAGCGCGGGACGCGGAAGGTCGCCGAAGCGTATCTGCAATACCTCTATGCGCCGGAAGGTCAGGAGATCGTCGCGCGGAACTTCTACCGGCCGCGCGATCAGGCGGTCGCCGCGCGGTACGCCAAGGTGTTTCCGGTGCTCACGCTGGCAACGATCAAGGATTTTGGCGGCTGGAGCAAAGCGCAGGCGGACTATTTCGCCGATGGCGGGTTATTCGACCGCATCTA
>JAQGHW010000664.1 GCA_028291505.1 Rhodopila sp.
GCGCGCGACGGCAAGGCGGCGGTTACCGCTTTCGGCAAGGGCAGCCGAGCGATTGCCAGGTCGCCGGGGCCGAAGGAGGTGACGGATACCTTCAGCCTGAAGGGGTTCGGGCAGGCCTATGCGGCCATCGTCAAAGCGTGCCCGTCAAAATGAGCGATCTTTCCGAAGCCGATCGCGCGCGCGTCCTGGCAAAGTCCGCGCTGTTCGACCCGCCGGCGGTGGTGCTGGCGGACGGCCGGCGCGACCTGGTCGGGATGGATCGTGTTGAACTCGGCGCCGAGATGGAAGCGATCGGGGAACCGGGCTTTCGCGTCAAGCAGTTGTGGCACTGGATCTACCACCAGGGGGTGACGGATTTCGCGCGCATGTCCTCGATCGCCAAGCCGTTGCAGGTGCGCTTGGCGGAGCGGTTCGTGATCGGACGCCCAGAGGCGGCTGTGGTGCAGACCAGCGTGGACGAAACCCGCAAATGGCTGTTCCGGTTCCGCGACGGGCAGGAGGCGGAGACCGTCTATATCCCTGATCCGGTCGAGGATCGTGGCGCGGTCTGTGTCTCTTCCCAGGTCGGCTGCACGTTGTCTTGCCGGTTCTGCCACACGGGGACTCAGACGCTGGTGCGCAACCTGGGCGCGCCGGAGATCGTCGGGCAGTTCATGGCGGCGCGGGATTCATACGGTGAATGGCCGTCGCCGAAGGGCGAGACTCCCCGGCTGTTGTCCACCATCGTGCTGATGGGGATGGGTGAGCCGCTGTACAACTACGTCAACGTCGCCAAGGCGATGAAGATCGCGATGGATGGCGAGGGGATCGGGCTGTCTCGGCGCCGGATCACGCTGTCCACGTCGGGCGTGGTGCCGATGATGGATCGGGCAGGGGCGGAGCTGGGGGTGAACCTCGCGGTGTCGCTGCACGCGGTGACCGATGAACTGCGGGACGAGATCGTGCCGCTGAACCGGAAGTATCCGATCGCCGAGGTCCTCGCCGCCTGCCGCCGCTATCCGGGATCGTCCAACGCGCGGCGGATTACCTTCGAATACATCATGTTGAAGGGTGTGAATGACTCTGAGGCCGAGGCGCGGGAACTGGTGCGGCTGATCGCGGGAATGCCGGCGAAGGTCAATCTGATCCCGTTTAATCCGTGGCCGGGCTCGACGTATGAACCGAGCGGGAAGGCGGCGTTGGAGCGGTTCGCGGGGATCGTGAACGCGGCGGGGTTCGCGGCGCCGATCCGGACGCCACGGGGACAGGATATCCTGGCGGCTTGTGGGCAGTTGCGGACGGAAAGCCGGCGGGAGAGGGTGGGGTAGCGGCGGGTCTAGCTCTTTATTTTCAGTGGCCTGCTTGTCCCCTGCGTGCGCCGCAAAATGCGACGAACTTCGGGGGCAGGACACTAGCCCGCCTCAGCCACGAGTGACGGCACCTGCTGCCGCCGGTTCATATGAATGCAGTCGTCGACGTCTTCCTGCGGCATTGGCCGGCCGAGCAGAAAGCCCTGCACCTCATCACAGCTTTCTTGCCGCAGCAGCTCCAACTGTTGCTCCGTCTCGACGCCCTCGGCGGTGACGCAAAGGTTCAGGTTGTGACCCATGGCGAGGATCGCCTGAACCAGCGGCAGGGCGCTTGCGTCCACCGTCAACGCTTGCACGAACGAACGATCGATCTTGATCTTGTCGAATGGGAAACTACGCAAATAACTGAGGCTCGAGTATCCTGTGCCGAAGTCATCGAGCGCGATTTTCACGCCTGCCCCCTTCAGCGCACGCAGCGTTCCAAGCGCTCGGTCGATGTTGTCGATGTAAAGGGTTTCCGTCACTTCCAGTTCCAACCGAGCGGCTGGCAGGCCGGTGCGGTGGAGGATTTCAACGATCCGATCGGCTAGCATGCTGTCCCTGAACTGGGCCGTGGACAGGTTGACCGCGACCCGGAGTGGTTCGGCCCAGAGTGCCGCCCTGGAACAGGCCTCCTCAAGAATCCACAGTCCCAGGCTTTGGATAAGCCCGGATTCCTCCGCCACCAGAACGATGTCCAGCGGTGCGATTGGGCCAAGCAGCGGATGCTGCCATCGCAACAATGCCTCGAAGCCCATCAGCGCGCGTGTGGCGCACGTGAACAGCGGCTGGAAGTGCAGGCGCAACGCGTTGGTCTCGATCGCCCGGCGCAGGTCGATCGCCAGTGTGTGCTGATGACTGAGGCAGAAATCTTCTGTTGCGTCAAAGAACCGAAAGCCGCCGCGCCCGGACTTTTTCGCCTGGTACAGCGCGACATCGGCGTTCTGCAGCAAGGTCACGCTGGTCATACCGTCGCCGGGATAAACCGCTATTCCCACGCTGACCCCGACTGTGACCTGCCGCCCGGCGATGTCGAACGGTTCGGCGAGATGCTCGATGAGACGCCGGCTCAATTCGGTTGCCCCGGCGGGCTGTGCGACGCCGGTCTGGATGACGACCAGTTCGTCGCCGCCGACACGTGCCACGGTGTCGGTCGAACGGACGGTACTTCTTAGCCGGTTCGCCACTTCCGCGAGAAGCTGGTCGCCCGCGTCATGCCCAAGGGTGTCGTTGACGACCTTGAACCGATCGAGATCCAGCGCCAGGACGGCAAAGGAACCGCGATCATGCGCGGCACCTGCCAGCGCCTGGGCCAATCGATCGGTCAGTTGGGTACGGTTCGCGAGGCCGGTCAGGGCGTCGTGGTAGGCGAGGTGGCGAATACGGTCCCCGGCGTCTTTGCGTTCGGTGATATCTTCCACCACCGCTACCACGCCGACGATGGTGCCCTGCTGGTCGCGCGCCGGAGACAGGCTGTTCCTGACCCAGACGTAGGACCCGCCAGGACGAATATATCGCTTTTCGATGACAAGCCCGGTGCCGATCTCCCCTAGCTGCTCAAGTAAAGACGCGAACGCCTGCGTATCTTCAGGATGCGATATGTCGCGGTAGGATAAAGCCAGCAGTTCTTCGCGCGTCCGCCCGACAATCTCGCAGAAACGATCGTTCACCAGGTTGTACCGGCCCGTGGCGTCCGATTGGTTCAGCCCAACGCTCGCATTGCGGAACACGCTGGCGATGTGCTCCTGGCTCAATCGTAGCGCCGTTTCGGCCCGCACCCGCCCCGAGACGTCGCGCGCGGTGACAATCAGCGCGGTGACCTCTCCGCCGGACGCGGTCACGGGGGCGGCACTGACGGAAATGTGGGCGACGCGTCCATCCGCCTTCAGGCGCGACGTCTGAAGGCTGGTAATAACCTCACCGTTGCCCACAGCCCGCAGATGGGCTGCAATGTTTGATTGCTTGTCCTCGGGCCACAGAATGCCGATGTTCAGGCCAATGACCTGTTCTTCCGCCAAGCCGTATAGCCGCTCCGCCGCCGGGTTCCACGTGCGAATGATGCCATCGGGCGCCAAGCCAATGATGGCATCGTTGGCGAAATAGACCGCGGTGACCAGGTCGGCGTTCGCGCGGTTGGCAGCCTCCGACTGTTCCTTCGCAATCCGCAGCTCCTCGGCGGCTTGGACATCGGCGGTGATGTCCCGCCCGGTGCCATGATATCCGGTAAAGGCTCCCGCTTCGTCGAAGATGGGATTGCCGCTGGTGCTCATGTACCGGCGCTTGCCGTCGACTTGGATCCTCTCCCAGCGGAAGTCGCGAAACGCCCGTCTGGCAGCCAGATCGGCTTTGTGCACATTCCAACGATGCGGATTCATGGCGGGATCGGCCAATTCCCATCGCAGCTTGCCGACGTCGGTCGGCAGCGTGGTCAGCGGAATGTTGGACGGACGTGGGAACCGCAAGTCGGCATCCTGCTCCCACGACCAGTCCGACGACATGTCCGCGAACGCCCGCAGCCGTTGCTCGGTATCGCGCAAGGCTTCCGCGGTCAGTTCCAGTTTGACGTTCTGATCCTGCTGGCGCCCGAACTGGACCACGATGACCCGCGTCAGGATGATGAAGCCGATCGCGGCGAGACTGGCGACTATGATGATGTAGATCGCCTGGTCGTGCCACCCGGCCAGGATCACCCAGTCGGGTTGCTGGACATCCACGACGAGGGGATAATCGTGCAACGGATGCACGGTGACGACGCCCACGAGGCCGTTGATAAGGCCAAGTGTCCAATAGTGGCCACCGCCCTGTGCGACCAGATCATACCAGGGGGATGAGCTCGGAAGCTGACGCCCAGTGAGACCTCCGGGGTCTGGATAGCGCACCAGAATCGTGCCATCGCGATGCAGGACAGAGATGGACGTTCTTCGGTCGGTGCGGATCGACTCGTAGAAATTGTTTAGGTACGTTGCATCCACTACACCTACCACCAACGCCAGGAAGCTGCCGTCGGGGCCGTTGATGCGGCGGGCAAAGTACAGACTCCGCTTGCCGGTCATGCGGCTTATATTTGGCGCGCCGACAAAGATCGCCGGGTCGTCGTGATGCTGCAAGAATTGAAAGAAGTCCCGGTCGGCAAAGCTGAGACCGGAGGGTAGTCCTGGTCGCGACGAATTCAGGATTTCGCCGTCCACACCGACCAACGCGATGGCACCGGCCTGCGGAACGTTGACCATCTGGGCAACCAGGAACCGATGTGTCGTGTCGGACTGGATCTGGGCTTTGAACTGGGGATAGGTGCGGTCGTTAAGCTCGGTGATTTCCGACTGAACCGCGATCATGGCAAGGTCGACAACCTGCACGTAGCGCGCGGTCTGTTCGGCCAATACGACCGCCAGGTTCGTCGCACTCTCCTGGGATTCGGTAAAGGCGTGGTCGCGGGCACTCCAGATGGCGAAGCTCGCGGTGGCGACGATGAGTAAAACAATCGCCGCACCAGTCGCCACGAAGCTTCTGCTTGAGCGGAAGTGGCCGGAGCCCTTGGCGCCGCCAGCCTGGCGTTGCGTGTTCATGATATGCGGCGACGGCCGATCGTCGGGTGAGCGTGGGTCATTGGTCTCGCACCGCCTGCCTTTCCGGGCCGGGGCCTCGTCCCGTGCGCGAGAATGCTACAGCGGCGTGGCGCGATTGGTTTGTGTGTCCTTCAGGTCAAAAACGTTCCGTTAGAGCATGTTCAGGCTGACTGTACAGCCTGAACATGCTCTAACTCTTTGTTTGATCGCATGATTCACACGCTTTGAACGTTCCCGCTCAGCGTGATCATGCTCTAGGTGCCGGAGTAGCATGAAATGGTTAACAAATCCTTGCCGCAGCTGGTGGCGCGGTTGACCGGGACGCGCCCGGTTACGCAAGGGGGTGGGACGGGACAAGCCGGGGCAACCGGCGCGGGCTCGCTGCATCCGAACGCGGATATGCAGCGACCCTGATGACCGCCGCGTGCATTGCCGGATTATCCGGGTCGATCCCGAGCCGAACCGCGAGCGATCGCCTCAGGCGGCTGTCGAGCGGAACCGCGCCGTTGGGTCACGCGACAACGAAACGAAACCAAGGGGGGCACCGCACGCAGACCCCGTCAGCGACCCCTGTCTCGGGATTGCAGGCCGTATCGGGCACGACCTGCGATCCGGCTCGCTTATTAGCGCCTTGATGGCTGCTGTTTGCGGAACGCGCCCCTCTCACCGCGGAGAGGGACCAGGGCTAGGTTCCGGGGTCGATCCAGCCGATATGCCCGTCGCCGCGGCGATAGACGACGTTCAGCACGCCGGAGGCGCTGTTGCGGAACATCATCACCATCTGATCGGCGAGGTCCATGCGCATCACCGCCTCGCCGACTGACAGGCTGGCGATTTCGGTCTGGGTTTCGGCGACGACGGTGGCGTACGCCTCATCCAACGTGCGGCCATCCGTTACGGCGTGGTTTACGCCGTTCACCTCTTCCTGAAGGATGTATTGCCGAGCCGCCTCCGGGCGCGCGCGGTTGGCGAGGTCGCGGTGATGGTCGTTGACCCGCCGGCGATAGCGGCGCAGGCGCTTGGCGATATGCTCCGCCGCGTCGTCGAAGGCGGTGTTGGCATCCGCCGCCTCACCCTCGCCGCGCAATTGCAGTCCGCGGCCGGCATGCACGTTGATATCGCACGTAAAGAAACTTCGTGCTCGGCTGAAGGTAACGTGCGCTTCCAGCGCGTGGTCAAAATATTTGCCCGCGATGGTGTCCATTTGAGTGGACACCCGGGTCCGCAATGAATCCGACAAATCGACTTGTTTGCCTGAGACCGTGATCTGCATCGCTTTCTCCCGACCAGTTCGACAGGCCGCCCAGGACGATCTAGTGACCGGTGTCCCGGCGGCTGGGGCATTTGGGCATGCTGCAGGCGGCAGTGTCCACTAGGTATAATCCCTCAGGAACGAAACGGGTCGGGCGTGAGATGCATTGACCGCCGGGCCAGTCCAGACACTTATGCGGGAACGGCTTTCTCCCGGCGGCGCTGAACCGAGTTCGGTATCCGCAGCGCTTCCCGGTATTTCGCCACGGTCCGGCGGGCGATATCGACGCCTTCACGCCGCAGCACTGCAACGATCGCATCATCCGAGAGGATATCGGCCGGCAATTCCACGTCGATGAGCCCCCGAATGCGGTAACGCACCGCTTCGGCGCTGTGCGAGTCGCCGCCGTCGGTCCCGTGGATCGCGGTGGTGAAGAAGTACTTCAGTTCGAACGTGCCGCGTGGGGTGGAAATATACTTGTTCGCTGTCACCCGGCTGACGGTACTCTCGTGCAGTTCCACCGCCTCGGCGATGTCACGCAGGATCAGCGGCCGCAGGAATGCGACCCCAAGGCGCAGGAATCCGTCCTGCTGGCGGATGATCTCCGCCGCGACCTTCAGGATGGTCTGCGCGCGCTGCTGCAACGACCGCACCAGCCAGTTGGCATTCGCCAGGCGCTCTGTCAGGAAGATTTTCTCATCTTTCTTCGCATGTGGCGCGACCTTGGCGTAGAATCGTTCGTTCACCAGCACCCGCGGCATCGTTTCCGGGTTCAGCTCGATGATCCAGCTTTCGTCCGGCAACTGTCGCATCAGCAGGTCCGGCACCACCAACTGGGGCGGCGTGGTGTCCCAGGTTGCCCCCGGCTTCGGATCGAGCGCCTTGATCTCGGCGATCATCTCGGTCAGGTCCTCGGCGTCGACGCCGCACAGCGCCATCAGCCGGCGGTTTTCCCGCTTCGCCAGCAGTTCCAGGTTGTCCAGCATCGTCTGCATCGCCGGATCGAGCCGGTTGCGCTCCGCCAGTTGCGCCGCCAGGCATTCGCGAAGGTCGCGGGCGAACAGTCCCACCGGGTCGAACCGCATCATCCGCGCCCGGACGTTTTCTACCCGATCCAGTGGCAGCCCCATGGCCTGCGCGATTGCCGCCGGGTCAGCGGTCAGCCGGCCGGCGGGGGAAAGCAGCGCGATCAAATGCGCGCCTACCATGCGGTCCACCATGTCGGAGAAGTTCAGTCGCAGCTGTTCGCCCAGGTGGTCGCGCAGGCAGCGTTCGGCGCCGGCGAAATCATCGATGCCGCGATCGTCGCCCTCAAAACTATGGCTGCCGCCGCCACCATCCATGCGGCCGACCAGCGGCGTGCCGTCGCCGGCGCCGCCGGGATCGTAGTTTTCCGCATGCACGGTATCCAGCGGGGAGCCGCCATCGACCGGTAACGTGTCCGATCGTGCGGCATCGGCGGAATCCATGGTCGCCGGCGTGCGCGGCTCCAGCTGGTCGAGCGCCGCCCGCTCCCCAACCGGTGGTTCGGGTGAGTCATCGCGTTCGAGGAGCGGGTTTCGTTCCATCTCCTCCTCGACGAAGGAGTTGACCTCGATATTGGAGAACTGCAGGAGCTTGATGGCCTGACGCAATTGCGGCGTCATGACCAGGGTTTGGCTCTGGCGTAAGTCGAGACGGGGGGCGATCGCCATGACGGCGATTATCTAGCCATTCAGCCCGGGGTCAAATGGTTTCGGACATCGACTATGCAAAAAGCGTGCAACGGTGTCTGTGAGGCTTGGTCTTAAGCCGATAAAAATCTCACAGGCTGAACTTTTCCCCCAAATACACTCGCCTCACATCCTCGTGAGCCACCACCTCGCTCGGTTTGCCCTCCATCAAAACCTGACCGTCATGCATGATGTAGGCGCGGTCGATGATGTCCAGTGTCTCCCGCACGTTGTGGTCGGTGATCAGCACGCCGATGCCACGGTCCTTCAGGTGTTTGACCAGGTCGCGGATTTCGCCGACGGCGATCGGATCGATACCGGCCAGCGGCTCGTCGAGCAGGATGTAGGAGGGTTGGGTCGCCAGGGCGCGGGCGATCTCCACGCGCCGGCGTTCACCGCCAGACAATGCGAGGGCGGGTGTGCGGCGCAGATGACTGATGCCGAACTCGGCGAGCAGTTCGTCGAGCATCATGCCGCGGGTCGCGGCGTCGGGTTCGATGACCTCCAACGCGGCCATGACGTTCTGCTCGACGTTCAGGCCGCGGAACACGCTGGCTTCCTGCGGAAGATAGCCGATGCCGAGGCGGGCGCGGCGATACATCGGCAGCCGGGTGATGTCAGCGCCATCCAGGCTGATCGCACCGGTGTCGGGCTTTACCAAGCCGACGATCATGTAGAAAGTGGTGGTCTTGCCGGCGCCGTTCGGTCCCAGCAGCCCGACAGCCTCGCCGCGACGCAACGTCACCGTGACGTTTCGCACCACCGGCCGGCCCTTGTAGGTCTTGCCCACGGTGCGCGCGGTCAGGCCGCCGCCGCCGGGCAAGACCTTGAAGCTCCTGGCGGGGCCTTCCGGTCCGGAATCCCGCTCTGGCGGCATTTTATCCACCATATTCATGGTTTCGGCCCCGAAGCCGCTGACGTCGAAGGCGTTTGTCCAGAGGGCGTTTGTCCAGAGGGCGTTTGTCCCGGGGGCGTTTGTCCCGGGGGCGCTTGCCCCGAGGGCGCCGGTGTCGGCTTTTTGGCGGGGGTGCGGGTAGTCCCTGCTGCCGTCGCTGCCGGATCGTTGCTGAGGGACTTGCTGGTCTCATCGTTGGGCACCACCAGCCCGTGCACTCGGCCCGCCTTCGGTGACTCGCCCGACTTGGATGATTCCCCCGCCTTCTGAGACACCAGCGTCGCGATGCCGGTCTTCATGTTCACGTCAGCCTCGGCGCCGTTCAATTGGTTCTGGCCACGGGTGATGCGCACGTTTCCAGCCAGGCGGGCCATGCCCGTATCAGGCACATAGACGCCCCGGTCGCCGGTCACCGTATCGGTGGGTGTGCGGACCGAGACGTTGCCGAACGCCTCCACCCGCTGCAGCTTGCCCGATGCCGCCAACGGATCGTCCGTCGATTTCGCCGCCACCGGTGTCGCCGCCATCGGGGTGCTCCTAGGCGCCTGCGTGGCCGAAGCCGGCGGCGGGTTGTCGGTCGTATAGGCAACCAGCGTGTCGGCCGCGACCCGCTTGGCGTCGTTGGTCGTCACGACGGCGTCGCCGCGAGCCACCGCCATATGCTTCTGCGGCCAGTATTCGAGGTCATCCTTCGCGGTGATGACATCGTTCGGCGTGGTCAGTTTGAGGTCGCGTCCGGTCATCACCATGACGGCCTGATCGAGGTCGTAAGTCGCTTTGTCGCCCTGCGCCTGATCGGTCGCGGTGAATATGTGGACGTGGCCATCCGCCTGGAGGCGATAGATCTCATTTCCCTCGGTCGACGGATCGCCGGCCAGTCCTGACGCGGGCGCCGGTTGTGCGGTCTGCGTCACGCCTTTCTTGCGGTACCAGGCGGTCAGTCTGTCGGCGTTGACCGTGACCCCGCCTCGGATCGCCCTGGCGTCGCCGCGGGCGATCACCTCCTGCTCATTTTGTCGCCATTCGAGCCCATCGGTGGCAGTGATATCAATCGGGCCACCATGGGTCAGATCAAGCTGCTGCGCTCTGGCCGCCGTCGTCAGAGCGGGGGTCGTGAGAGCAAGGGTCGTCAATACCAGGATTGCGCAAGCCGGGACCGCCAGGCAGCGAAGCGTGCCGGTGGTCCGGGCGAGCCTCAATGTCCGGCCCCGTTCAGCACGAGATGGGCGGGGCCCGGAAAATCGATAGCGCTCCCCTTGTCCATCACCGTGAAACCTTGGGCGTCGAGGACGCCGAACGGGCCCTCGGCATGCACGTGCTCCGACCCGGCCGCGGCGCCGGCCTTCAGGTCGATCGAGGCGCTTTCGGTATGCAGGGTGGTGCCGTCATCGCGATACAGCGTCACATCCTTGACCAGATCGAGCTGATTGAGGTGCTGCATGAAGGTGCCCTCTTTCGAGGTGAGCATCAGCCAGGTGCCGTTCTCCAGCGTGATGTCGCCCTTCGGCGTGGTCAGTCCGACCCGTTCGGGATCGAGCTGTCGCGCGGTGGCCGCGGTGATCGTGTACGGCCGGCCTTTCTCATCGATGCCATTGTAGCGGGCGTCGATCAGTTTGCCGCCTTCCACTTCGCCGGATACGTGGTTCATTGTCAGGCGGGCTTTGGTGGTCGCATCCTGGATTTCCGGCCACAGCGCGACCGATGCCAGCAGCGCCGCCGCGACCATCGGCAACAGCCACTTGGTCAGGGTGATCAGGAAACGGCGGCGTGCGATACGGCCGGGCGCCGGCGGCACCCGATCCCGCGGCCCGGCGGCGCCGAGCAGGTAGCCGCCGGTGTGTCGGTCTTCGGGCCCTGTGGACGGCAGCGGGCGCCCGCTCATGGCGATTTCCCCCGGTTTGCGCGCCATTTCCATGCTTTCGTCATGCCAAACCCGCTCGCAGCAGATCGTGTACGTGCAGGATCCCCAGCGGCCGGCCGGCCGGGTCGACGACGAACAATGTGGTGACGGGACGATCACGCGCGTTCATCGCATGCAGGGCCTCGACCGCCAGCGCGTCGGGTCCGATGGTCCGGGGTGAGGCGGTCATCACGTCGCCCGCGAATCGCGACAGCAGGTCCGGACCCATCGACCGGCGCAAATCGCCGTCGGTGATGATGCCGCACAGGATCCCGTCGTCGCCGACGATACCCAGGCAGCCGAAGCGCTTTTCCGTCATCCGCACCAGGGCTGTGGACATCGACATGTCGGGGGTGGCGAGCGGCATTGCCTCGCCGGCATGCATCACCTCCCGCACACGGCGCAGCCTGGCACCGAGGCGGCCTCCGGGGTGGATCTGACGAAAATCAGCGGCGGTGAAGCCGCGTCGTGTCAGCAACGCGACCGCGATCGCGTCGCCCAGGGCGAGTTGCATGGCTGTGGATGTAGTGGGTGCGAGGCCCATTGGACAGGCCTCGGCGGCTTTTGGCAGGATTAAGGCGACGTCAGCGGCCTGGGCCAAGGTCGAGTCGGGCCTGGCGGTAATGGCGATCAGAGGCAGGGCGAAGCGGCGGCTGTGCGCGACGAGGTCGGCAAGCTCCGCCGTCTCGCCGGAGTTCGAAAGAGCCAGTACCGCATCGCCGGTCACGATCATGCCAAGGTCGCCGTGCGAGGCCTCGGCCGGATGGACGAACAGGGCCGGCGTGCCGGTGGAGGCCAGCGTCGAGGCGATCTTGCGGCCGATGTGGCCGGATTTTCCCATGCCGGACACCACAACGCGGCCGGATGCCGACGCCAACCGGTCGATTGCCTCGCCAAAGCGCACGCCAAGGCTGGCGGCAAGCGACAGCAGGCCGGCGGCTTCCGTGTTCAACACGTCCCGCGCGACCTGAAGGTCGGAAATACCGATTTCCGGCCGAGTGCCGGCCGGCTGAGCGATGGGCTGATTCACTATCAGTCGTCTTCTGTGATTTTCGTGGCTTTTCTATGGGCCGGTGGGGCGTGTTCGGTCAACCATCCGAGGTTATCGAAGAGTTACGTCCTGATACGTTCGCGCTGACTTGTAGCGATTGTTGGCGGGACTGCGACGTTTTAGACAACCCATTCCGTCCCGGGCGCTTTGGCGGCTACGGGTTCCGTAGCTAATGCGCGAACAAATCCGGTGCCTCGTAGCCCAGCAAATCCAGCCGGCCACGGGTTGGCAGGAACGCGAAGCATGCCTCCGCCAGGTCAAGCCGGCCTTCCCGAATCAGGACCGCCTCCAGCTTCGCCCAGAGCGCGTGCAGATACAGCACGTCGGACGCGGCATAAGCGAGTTGTTCGGAGGTCAGCTCCATCGCGCCCCAATCCGACGACTGCTGCTGCTTGGACAGCTCGACTCCGAGGAGTTCCTTGCACAGGTCCTTCAGGCCGTGGCGGTCGGTGAAGGTGCGGATCAGCTTGGCGGCGATCTTGGTGCATTTCACCGGACCGACGGTAATGCCCAGATAGTGCTGCAGCACGGCGACATCGAAGCGGGCGAAGTGCATCAGCTTGACGACGTCCGGGTCGCTCATGAGGCGCTTCAGGTTCGGGCAGTCGAAGCCGCGGCCGCCGCGTTCGGCAGGGATGAGCTGCACAAGATGACAGTGACCGTCGCCGCCGGACATCTGCACCAGGCATAGCCGGTCACGGTGCGGGTTCAGCCCCATCGTCTCGGTATCGACGGCGACAACGGGCCCCAGGTTCAGCCCTTCCGGCAGGTCGTCCCGGTACAGGTGGATGGTGCCGTTCGGCATGAATTGTGTGATGCTCATAAAGGATTGGTGCCCAGGAGAAGACTCGAACTTCCACGACCTTGCGGCCACAGGTACCTGAAACCTGCGCGTCTACCAATTCCGCCACCAGGGCAACCGGTTGTCCGCAAGATACGGACAGCGGTAGGGCGCGCGATGTAGCCCCCGCGGGCGACGGCGTCAACCGCCTGGGCGGCATAATTCTTCCCCCCGGCTTGAGACGTGGGCATCCGCGGCGTATCAGATGCGACGTTTGAGACGCTGCATCCAGGATGGACGCGGATAGGAGGCTACAGATGGCGACGCGGCGCGTGGCGACGGTTTTCGGCGGTTCGGGGTTTATCGGCCGGTACGTGGTCAAGCGGCTGGCGCAGCAGGGCTACGTCGTGCGCGTCCCGTCGCGCTATCCGGAGGGGGCATTGTTCCTGAAGCCGATGGGCGCGGTCGGGCAGGTGGTGCCGCTGTACGCAACGGTGACCAACGAAGGCACGTTGCACCGCGCGGTCGAGGGCGCCGAGGTCGTGGTCAACCTGGTCGGGGCGCTGACCGAGAGCCGAACGGCCTCCTTCCAGGCGATCCATACCGAGGGTTCGGAAAGCATCGCGGCGCTATCAGCCGCCGCTGGTGTCAGCCGGCTGATCCAGATCTCCGCGATTGGTGCCGATCCGAACAGCCCGAGCCGCTATGCCTCCACCAAGGGCAAGGCGGAGCAGGCGGTGCTGGCGGCGTTCCCCAATGCCACGATCCTGCGGCCGTCGCTGGTGTTCGGCCTGGAAGACAAGTTCTTCAACCGCTTCGCCGCGCTCGCTCGGCTGGCGCCGTTCATGCCGGTGATCGCGGGCGATACGAAAATGCAGCCGGTGTTCGTCGGCGACGTTGCCGATGCCGTGATGGCCGCGGTGGCGTCGTCGGCGACGCAGGGAAAGACTTACGAAGTTGGCGGCCCGCGGGTCTGGACGTTCCGGGACATCCTGGCGTTCATTCTCAAGACGACGCACCGGGACCGGAAACTGGTAAACATTCCGATGGGGATCGCGCGGTTGCAGGCTGCAGTTCTGCAGTATGTGCCGGGCAAGCCGCTGACGCCGGATCAGCTTATCATGTTGTCGAAGGACAATGTCGTAGCACCCGGCGCGCTTGGGCTGGCTGATCTGGGGATCACGCCGACGCCGGTGGAACTGGTCGTGCCGGGGTATCTCAGCCGCTACCAGCCTGGTGGTGGGCGCCGTCCGACGATCCCGCTGCCGCAGGAGGGGTAGTCGCCGGCACCGCGGGCCCACGGTTGGCCAGCGGTTGCCCATCGGCTATACTTCTCTGCCCGGGCTGGCCCGCCGCGGTTCCGGCGGGCCAGCCACCAACGCGCGAGGAAAACACAGCGATGACCGAGGCGAAGCTCGCACCTAATCTGCCCCAGTGGATGAAGGACCATACGGACCGCTATCTGTCGAGCGGCGGCACCGACGGTCACATGTACACGATCTCCCGGCCGGGCGCGCCAGACATGACCGTTCCGTCGTTGCTGTTGACCACGACCGGACGCAAATCGGGGCAGAGCTATTTGTTCCCGCTGTTCTATGGAACGACCGGCGACAGCTATTTCGTGATCGCGTCCAAGGGCGGCGCGCCGGAGCACCCCGGCTGGTATCGCAATATCCTCGGCAATCCGGAGGTCGGCGTCCAGGTGGGAACCCGGAAGATGCAAGCGCGGGCTCGGACCGCCACCGGCGAGGAACGGGCGCGGCTGTGGAAGCAGGCGGTTGAGTTCTTCCCGCCCTACGCCGAGTACCAGGTTAAGTCGGGGGGCCGCGAAATCCCCGTGGTCGTACTGGATCCCGCGGGCTAGAGCCCCCGCCGCCCAGGGAACAGGGGGCGTCGCCGCGCGCTGGACGACGTTTCCGCCCAGCGCGCCGGCCTCCCTACGGCATCTCCGCCAGCGGCAGGATCTGCAGATCGGGTACCATTACCTTGCCTTTTGTCTCCGGACTGAAGAACAGCGTAATGGCGAAGCTGATCAAACCACCCACCGTTGCCGATCAGCATCGGCACCGCGAAGCCCATGTGCCGGTCGACCGCGAAGTAGGTCAGGATCGGCGGCACCAGCCCACCCCTACCGCCGCGCCGACGTGGTAGCAGAAGCCCGCCGTCGTCGCCCTTATCTCGGTCGGGAAACGTTCGGCCGAGTAGCTCGGGTTGATGCCATAGATCGCGCCCGCGAACGCCCCCTGGATCGAGAACGCGATCGCGATCGTCATGTAATCCGTCGTGAGCAGATAGATCGGCGCCACCGCCACGCCGATCAGTGCCGGAATGATCATCGCCCAGCGCCGGCCGATACTGTCGGCCAGACTGCCCCACACGAAGCTGAACAGGAACGTCAACGCGTTGGAGCATGCCAACGGCCAGCCCACCGCGGCGGGCGTCAGATGCAGCTCCCGGATCATGGCGTCGAACGGGATTTTCGCCTCGCGCGGCCAATCTTGCGCCGGCATTCACCAGGTCACACATTAGCGATCAGCAGAAGGGAATCATCCGGATGGACTTCGACCTGTTTGTCATCGGCGGCGGTTCGGCCGGGGTACGCTGCGCGCGGATTTCCGCCGGACATGGTGCCCGCGTGGGGATCGCCGAGGAACGCCACTGGGGTGGCACCTGCGTGAACATCGGCTGCGTGCCGAAGAAGTTGCTGGTGCAGGCCGGCGAGTATGGCGCCTGGGCGGACGACGCGGCCGGCTTCGGCTGGACCATCACCAAGGGTTCGCACGATTGGGGCAAGCTGATCGCCGCCAAGGACCGCGAGATCACTCGGCTGGAGGGCCTCTACCGCAAGCTGCTGTCGGGCGCCGGGGTGACGGTGTTCGATGGCCATGCGACCTTCGTGGACGCTCATACCGTGGAAGTCGCCGGCAAGCGGGTCACCGCGGAGAAGATCGTCATCGCCACGGGCGGTCATCCTGAACGCCTCCGCATCCCGGGCGCCGACCTCGCGATCGTCTCGGACGATGCGTTCTACCTGAAGACGATGCCACAGCACGTTGTCATTATCGGCAGTGGTTACATCAGCGTCGAATTCGCCGGCATCTTCCGAGCGCTGGGTGCCGAGGTGCATATCGTCTACCGCCAACCGCTGCCGTTGCGCGGTTTCGACCATGACATCAGGGAGGCGATGGCCGAGGCCCTGAGCGATCAAGGCATCATGCTTCATCCGAATCTCAAACCCGCCAAGATTGAGGCCGATGGAGACCGCCGCATACTGACGTTGGGCGACGGGCAGAAACTCGTCACCGACGTGGTGTTTTTCGCCACCGGCCGACAAGCCAACGTCAAGGGGCTCGGGCTGGAGAAAATCGGCATCGAACTGAACGCCAAGAACGCGATCAAGGTCGATGACCAGTTGCGCACCGCCCAGCCGCATATCTACGCCATGGGCGACGTGACGGACCGGATGAACCTTACACCAGTCGCGACGGCCGAGGGGCACGCGCTGGCGGACACGCTGTTTGGCAACAATCCGCGAACCATCGCGCTGTGGAATATTCCGTCGGCGGTTTTCACCACGCCGCCGGTCGCCACGGTGGGCCTGACCGAGGAACAGGCCTGCACTCTGGGTCCGGTGGACATCTACCTGGCCCGGTTCACGCCGATGCGGCACAACCTGTCCGGCCGGGTTCGCAAGACGATGATGAAACTGGTGGTGGACAAGACCACGCAGAAGGTTGTCGGCGCGCATATGCTGGGTGAGGATGCAGCCGAGATCATCCAGGGCATCGCCATCGCGGTTGTCATGGGCGCGACGAAGGCAGACTTCGACCGGACCATCGGCATCCATCCCACGGCGGCCGAGGAGTTCGTCACGTTGCGGACGCGCACCAGAACGACGGACCTGGCCAAGGCGGCCGAATAGGGGGGCCAGCTCTGCCGACAAATGTAGTTTCGACCAGGATTCACCACAGAACCACCGGGAAAACGAATTCAGATTACTCTGCGATTTCGGTGCCTCGGTGGTGAATTGCCTTGCCGGCACAACAAACGACAAGATCTGACTACAAACAGTTCAGCAAAGACTGAACCGGAGGAAACGATGAAAAGGCGCACATTCCTTGCCGCCACCGCGGCAGCGGCACTGGCCAGGCCGGCCATCGCAGGCGGGACGAAACCGTTGATTTTCGTGCCGCAGGCGAACCTGACCAGCCTGGATCCGGTCTGGACCACAGCGACAGTCACCCGGAACTTCGCGCTCATGGTCTACGACATGCTGTACGGCCGCGATGAGGCGTTTGTCCCTCGCCCGCAAATGGTCGAAGGCCATGTCGTAGACAACGATGGCAAGCGCTGGACCATGAAGCTGCGGCAGGGGCTGGTCTGGCACGATGGCACGCCGGTCCTGGCGCGGGACTGTGTCGCCAGCCTGCAACGCTGGATGAAGCGCGATGCAGTGGGTGTCACCATCAACCTCCGGGTCGACGCGATCGAGGCACCAGACGACCGCACCCTGGTCTGGCGCCTGCGGAAACCGTTCCCGCTGCTGCCGTACTTCCTGTCGAAGGTGCAGCCGCAACCTGTAATGATGCCGGAACGGATTGCCTCGACGGTTGATCCGTTCAAGCAGGTGACCGAGATCGTCGGCAGTGGCCCGTTCCGCTTTCGGGAAAAGGAGTACGTCTCCGGGGCATTCGTGGCCTTCGAGAAATTCGACCGCTACGTCCCGCGCAACGAACCGGCGTCCTACACCGCGGGCGGCCACAACGTGCTGCTGGACCGCGTCGAGTGGCGCGTGATCCCGGACAGTGCCACGGCGGCGAACGCGCTGACCGCCGGAGAGGTCGACTGGCTGGAACTGCCGCAACCGGACCTGGTCCCGATGCTGAAGCAGAAGCCGGGGGTCAAGACCGGGCTGCTCGATCTTTACGGCACCGTCGGCGTGCTGCGGCCGAACCACCTGAATGTGCCGACCAACAATGTGGGCGTGCGGCGGGCGATGTTCGCCGCGGTCGACCAGCGGGAGGTGATGCTGGCGGCAATGGGCGAGGACCCGACGACCTGGCGCGTGCCGATGGGATATTTCCTGCCGAACTCCAAATCCGCCAATGACGCCGGAATGGATTTCGTCCGCAAGCGGCACAGCGTCGATGAGGTCAAGCGGATGCTCGACGCGGCGAAGTATGGCGGCGAGAAGATCGTCTATCTGCATCCGACCGACCAGGTCGCCTACAACGCGTTCAGCACCGTGGTGGTGGACGCGTTCCACAAGGTGGGACTGAACGTTGACGAGCAGATGACGGATTGGGGCACTGTGGTGCAACGGCGGCCGTCGAAGGAGCCGTTGGACAAGGGCGGCTGGTCGATGTTCCCCGCCGGCGCACCCGGACCCGAGTATGTCGATCCGCTGCTGGCGAATAC
Organism: Rhodopila sp.; assembly: GCA_028291505.1. Lineage (GTDB taxonomy): Bacteria > Pseudomonadota > Alphaproteobacteria > Acetobacterales > Acetobacteraceae > Rhodopila. The sequence goes on from JAQGHW010000664.1 coordinate 17,904, forward strand.
GCTACGAAGCAACGGTGCGAAGGCCTGGTTCGGCTGGCCGGACGACCCGGCACTGGAGGCGGCGTATGAGGCGTGGATCGATGCCCCGGATGACGCCGAACGCCGCAAGCAGGAGATCGCGTTTCAGACCGCGGCGTTCACGTCGGTGCCGAGCATCCCGCTGGGGCAGTATTTGCCGCATGCGGCCTGGCGGTCGAACGTGACCGGTCTGGTGAAGGGGTCCGCGCCGGTGTTCTGGGGGGCGCAGAAGGGATAGACGCCTCCGTACTCGGGGCTTTCCCCCGTCTGTGGCATAAATTTAATGCCGGTAAGACCGATTATCAATCGGCCTGCATGCGTCCATCTGCACGTCCATTGAAAGCGGACATCTTGCCCGACCTGAGATGGAGAATACCGATGAAGAAGATGATCCTTGCCGCGCTGGTCGTGATTGGGGCCGGCGCCGGCGCTGCCAATGCGCAGTCGCTGAGCCATAGCGCCCCGCCGCATCAGCAGACCGGCAGTCAAAACGACTGAGCGGCTCGCGGCGACTGATCCGCCTCCCCACGGGTCGCCTGCAGGCCGGCGCCAGACCTTCGCGCCGGCCTGCAGGCGTGACCGATAACCTGAGATAGCCGGACCGCCCGCAGCGGGCGGGAGCACATCATGACCTACGCAATGTTCGGACGCCTGTTCACCGTAAAGATGTTGATTCGTGCCGGGTTGGCAGCCCTGAGCCTGAGTTCCATCGGAATCGCCCATTCCCAGCAGCCGCCGCACCCCGTGCCTGCCGTCTATCAGAGCGACTGGATGGCCGGCGGCGGGGGCTGACTGCTCGTCCGCGGATGACGGAGAGCGAACGACCGGTCGCGGATGAGGCTGGCCTGCTCCGGTATCTTCCGTGATCGACACCTAGCGATTCTCCTCCACACCCGCCATGTTGCCGCCCCGTGTGTACCGTCGTCGTCCTGATCCGTCCTGAGCAGATCCTGCTTGCCGCCAACCGCGATGAGCGGGTGGACCGTCCATGGGATCCTCCCGCTGGCTGGTGGCCTGGCCGCCCGGGGGTGGTTGCCGGGCGTGACCGCACCGGCGGGGGCAGCTGGATGGGGATCAATCGGCACGGTGTCGTCGCGACGGTGTTGAACCGGCCTGGCACGCTGGGGCCCGCCATCGGCAAGCGAAGCCGGGGCGATCTGCCGCTGATCGCGTTGGAACATCCGACGGCCGCCGAGGCCACGGAGGCGTTGACTCGCCTGGACGCGAGCCTCTGGCGGGGCTTCAACATGGTTTTGGCGGATCGGACTGGTGCGTGGTTCGTCAAAGGCATCGGCCACGGGCACCCGAACGCCAAACGCCTGCCGCCGGGCGTCTCCATGGTCACGGCATACGATCCGAACGACCCGGAGAGCCCCCGCACGGCCCATTATTTGCCCCGCTTCCAGGCGGCCGAACCGACATGGGAGGCCTGGCACGACATCCTGTCGGATCGGCGCGGGCAGCCGGCGGAACAGCTCAACGTGACGGCTCGCGCGGGGTTCGGTACAGTCAGTTCATCTTTCGTCGCGCTTCCGGC
>JAQGHW010000510.1 GCA_028291505.1 Rhodopila sp.
CCGCGTTCAGCGCGGCCGTGATGCCGGCCCAACCGTCGACCAGGGTATTGTCCCAGTCATACAGGAGCACGGACGGGCGGTGGTTGGTCATCAGGCGTTGTTGTTCGCTTCGGGCGCCGTGCGCGGCAGTTCAGGCGTCATTCGCGGTCGCGATTCAGGCGTCATTCGCGGTCGGGATTCAGACGTCGTTCGCGGTCGGGATTCAGGCGTCATTCGCCGCGGCTTCCTCATGCCGATCGTCTTCCGCGGGTTCATCGAGCCGATCGACCTCCTCGATCGAAGGTCGCTGCAGGCGCGCCAGCACGCACGCGTTGGCGCAGACGCGCATCCAGCCGTCGAACGACAGGTCGTGAGCATTGTCGTCGGGAGCGAAGCGGTCGATATAGCCTTTCAGCAGGCCGGGCATGACAACCTCGACCGTGCCGGCGGGGCGTTCGCGTTCGGCAGGCACGACCCAGAGCAACGTCGCCTCGCCATAACGGTTCAGCGCCATGTGCAACGGCAGGATTTCTTCCTCGGATACCCCGGCGCTGAACTTATAGATGAAGATCTTGTCGGGTGACTCGAGTTCCTCCATGAACTTGCGGCGGAGGAACTTCAGGCGGGCGGATTCCTGCTCCCGCATCAACCAGACGCTACGCTGCCCTTCGTAGACGAAGGTGTGATACACGAGGCCGAATTTCTTCTCGTGGATCATGTACTCCTTGCGGGGAGCGCCTTCCAGCCGCGGATCGATGTCGTCGGTCTCACCGAGGCCGGCGAACCCGGTATCGATACCGCGGATAAGGTTCCGCATGAACGTGCTGGAGAACCGGAGCAGCCCGAGCGGTTCGGCGTCGCAGCGGCGCTGGAAGAGGCCGAATTCACAGTTTTCGCCCAATGACTCGAACTTCAGCGCGATCTGCGGGATCGCCATCCCGGTGCGGGTGGTGGCCCATTCGGTCAGGTCTACGTGACCACGCGCGCCGAAGCTGCGCTCAGGCGTCGAGCCCAACATCAACCCGGTGGGCAGCCGGCTTTCGTGCGGCAGGGATGAATTGATGACGCGGTGAAGTTTCGCCGCGAACACCGAGAAGGCCAGCGAACGTTGGTCCGCACTATCCGAGAAGTCGCTTGGCCGCGCGGCATCGGGGTGTTGCAGGGTGACGACCATCCGGTCGGATCGGCGCCCGAGGTTGGCTGGAATGCGGTATCCCAGCAAGGTCGGGCGGGAGATTTCGCTGGAGCCGACGACCGTGTCGTTGACGGACACAATGAGCCTCTGGTTCGGCAACTCTGGCGTGTGGACGAATGGGATCACATCGAGCGTCAGCACGTATTCGTCCGCCGGCGCGGGCCGCGGAAATACGAGATGGCTTTCGGCGCCGACGCCCCAGGTGAAGTCATCCTCCGACCCAGCCCAACCACCGCCCAGATAGGCCAGACTGTTGCCGGCGGTGGCGAAACTGACTGTCAAGTCACATACAACTGCCATTTCGTCCCTTCGTCCTCGGTACCGGGTAAAAAGCGTCGATCCAAATATGTCCCGGTACCAGCCCTTCGCTGATCACTAGTATTTGAAGATGGGCAACCTTTACAAGCATGTTGCAGTGCAAAAAATTCGACGCTTATTTTTAATTGTCAAACATGAGCAAACGTTAACGGAACAGAGGCTCGTGAACGGATCTCACGGCTCAATTCCACCCAACCGGTTGTGAGTGACCGCACCGGGGTTTGTCCAGCCCATATTGTTGCGCAACGGGCATTCGCGGAGCAACTCTTGCGACGGCCCCGGCTGGCTTAACGACGAGGCCTCCCCAACATTGCTTATCCTGCCGCCGCACTGCTTGACGGGTTGCCGGCCGCCGTCCACATCACGGCTGTCATGTCCACAACCCGCGTTACCATCGATCATCGCACCGGGATCCAGATTCGCCATCCGGAAAAGGCGCATCGGCCGGATAATCCGATCCAGCGGAAGCCGTCGTGGATCCGGGTCAAGGCGCCGACCCATCCAGTTTATCATGAGACCAAGGCGCTTATTCGAGACCACCGCCTGGTAACGGTCTGCGAGGAAGCCGCTTGCCCCAATATCGGCGAGTGCTGGTCGCAACGGCACGCCACCATGATGATCATGGGCGACACCTGTACCCGGGCGTGCAGCTTCTGCAATGTGCGCACCGGCCAGCCGTTCGGTCTGGAGGCGGACGAGCCGTTCCGGGTTGCGGATGCGGTGGCCAAGCTGGGACTGCGGCATGTGGTGATCACCTCGGTGGACCGGGACGATCTGGCGGATGGCGGTGCGGCACATTTCGCCGCGGTCATCACGGCGATCCGGAAAGCGGCGCCGGACACCACGATCGAGGTGCTGACGCCGGACTTCCTGCGCAAGCCGAACGGGGCGGAGACCGTCGCCGCGGCCGCGCCGGATGTGTTCAACCACAACCTGGAGACGGTGCCGCGGTTGTATCCGACCATTCGGCCCGGTGCGCGGTATTACCAGTCGCTGCGGCTGTTGGACCGGGTGAAACAGATCGACCCGGCCATCTTCACCAAGTCCGGCCTGATGGTCGGGTTGGGTGAGACAAAGTCCGAGATCATGCAGGTGATGGACGACCTGCGCATCGCCGAGGTCGATTTCCTGACCATCGGCCAATACCTGCAACCGACGGTGAAGCACGCGGCGGTCGACCGGTTCGTCACGCCGGATGAGTTTTCCGAGTATGCGTCGATCGCCCGAGCGAAGGGGTTTTTGCTGGTTTCGGCCACGCCGCTGACTCGCAGCTCGTATCATGCCGATTCGGATTTTGCGGCGTTGCGGGCGGCGCGGAACGAGAAACCGGCGCAGCACGCCGGCTGATGCCCACTCATGCGGAGCGGCAAATCGTCCCGTATACCCAAGAACAACTGTTCGATCTGGTGGCGGACGTCGGATCGTATCCGCTTTTCCTGCCTTGGTGCGTCGCCGCGCGGGTCCGCAGCCGGACCGAAACCCATCTGGTGTCTGACCTCACGATCGGATTTGGGCCGTTCCGGGAGAGCTTCACGAGCCGGGTTACCCTGGACCGGCCGAAGCGGGTCACCGTGAAATATGAGAATGGGCCTTTCCGCTACCTGAACAACCAATGGGATTTCCTGCCGCACGAGACCGGCACGGAGGTGGCATTCTTCGTCGATTTCGAATTCCGCAGCCGCATCCTGCAGGCGGCGATCGGCGTGGTGTTCAACGAGGCGGTACGGCGGATGGTGAACGCCTTTCGCAAGCGCGCCCGAGACGTTTATGGTCCGCCACCTGTTGCTTAGAAGGATCGCCTCATGATTTCCGCGCCCGTTTATGCGCCTGCTCGGTCGGACCGGTCTTTGCCGGCTGTGCGGGTCAATTTGTATTCCGACACGCAGACGCGTCCCTCCGCCGGCATGAAGGATGCGATGATGCGGGCCGAGGTCGGCGACGAGCAGAGCGGTGACGACCCGACGGTTGATGCCCTGTGCGACCGGATGGCGGCGCTGACGGGGAAGGCCGCGGCGATGTTCCTGCCCTCCGGCACCATGTGCAACCAGATTTCGATCCTGGTGCATTGCCGGCCGGGCGACGAGATCCTGGCGCATGAGAGTTCGCACATCGTCGCCAATGAAGGTGGTGGGCCGGGCGCGCTGGCTGGTGCCGTGGTGCTGGGCCTGCGCGGGGCGCGGGGGATGTTCGACACAGCGACAATGCGCGGCGCGCTGCGGGAGAAGCGGCGGAATGCGCCGCCCCAGACGCTGGTGGCGGTCGAGCAGACCGCGAACGCCGGGGGTGGGTCGGTCTGGCCGCTGGACCTGCTGACCGATGTGCTGTCCTCGGCGCATGAGGTGGGGCTGCGGACCCACATGGATGGCGCCCGGCTGATGAATGCCGTGGTGGCCGCCGGGGTGACGGCGCGGGAGATGGCGGAGCACTGCGATTCGGTCTGGCTGGATTTCACCAAGGGGTTGGGCGCTCCGCTGGGGGCGGTTCTGTGCGGGTCCGAGGCGTTCATCGATGAGGCGTGGCGCTGGAAACAGCGGCTGGGCGGGTCGCTGCGGCAGGCGGGGATTTGCGCGGCGGCGTGCCTGTATGCGTTGGATCATAACGTTGACCGGTTGGCGGCGGACCATGCGAACGCGCTTGCACTGGCGCGTGGGCTGCGGCAGGTGCCGGAACTGGCGGTGGAGGATCCGGAGACGAACCTGGTGTTTTTCGACACGCGCGGCAGCGGGCTGACGGCGGATGCGCTGGCTGAACGGGTGCGGCGCGAAGGGGTGCTGGTTTCGACCGTGGGGGCGTACCGGGTACGCGCCTGCACGCACCTGGATGTCGACGCGGCGGGGGTGGCGCTGGCCGCGCAGGTGATATCGCGCGCGGTGGGCGAAGCGGGCGTGTGACAAAATTCCCCTGATTCACCTTCTGTTAGGAAACGCCCGGTAGGCTTGCCTGGTCTCAATCCAGTCGCAGGTGATCCGATGCGCCGTTTCCTGAGCCTTCTTCTTCTGCCTGTCCTGTGTGTGCCGGTTTTGAGTCTGCCGATCTTGAGTTCGGCGGCTTGGGCGGCGGATCCGCCGAAGCCTGACGGGGGGCGGGTCCACTCCGCGCGCAAGACGTGGGAGCAGCATTTCGCGGCTGCCAATCTGGCGCATAACGGGCACCTGACGCTGACGGAGGCCAAGGCGGGGTATCCCGACGTGGGTCGGCACTTCGAAGACATCGACGCGAACCACAGGGGGTTCGTCACCGAGAAGGATGTCGGGGCTTGGCGAGTCATGCGCAAGGCGGGGCGCCGGTTGGCGAAACAGCACGAGGATAAGGCACATCCCCGGTCGGCGGTTCAACGCACGGCTCCGGAAATTCGGGCGACCGCGGTGGCTAACAAGTCGCCAACCCCGAAGCCGTGATTGCGTCGGACCCGCCGCGACGGGCGATTTCGGGCCGCTGGTATCAGGCGTCCGGGTTTGCGTCGAGCAGTTCGCCGGCGAGGGGCGCATGGTTAAGCAGCGCGGCCAGGATGGTTCCGCCGGCGGCATTGCCCAGGAATGTCGGAATGAGGAAGCGAAACGCATAGTCACCGATGGTCGCATGGCCGGTGAAGACGCCGAACGCAGCCTCAACCGAACCGGCGACGATGTGGGGGAACTGGCAGATCGCGATGACGTAAGTCAGCAGGATGATGATGAGGGCTCGGCTGGTGTCGGCTGAGGGTAACAGCCAGACCATCAGCCCGATCAGCCAGCCCGCCGACCCGCCGGTGATCAGTGTGTGCCAGAAGGGTCCGTCCATCGTATGGGTCGAAAGTTCCGCCATGGCCTGCATCGTCGGCTCCGGGAAGATGCCCGGCTGGGCGGCGATGGCGGCGAAGACCCAGGTCGCGGCGAGGTTCGCGGTCAGCACGATGATCCACACGCGCAGGGCCAGCAGGATCGTTTGGCGGTTGCGGCGTGTCAGGGCGGGAATGACGGCGGTCAGCGTGGTCTCGGTGAACAATTGCTGGCGGCCGAGGATGACGATCAGGAATCCCACCGAGTAGCCGAACCCGGACACCAGTGGCCGCCATGGCGTGTCGGGCAGGCGTGCCTGCAGCGTCGCCTGCGCGAGGAATGAAAATCCGATCGACAGGCCGGCGGCGATGCCGGACCATGCCAGGCCGTTGAAGGAGCGTTCGAGTTCCTCCTCGCCTTGGTCGCGGACGATTTCGTGGATGACCAATGCACCCATCGGCGCACCGGCGGCGGCCTGGCGCTGCTCTTTCTGATCCAGATGAGGGGATGCTTCCCCGGCCTCGGCCATGATCGCTTCCGCTGACGTGCGGGTGGGTAACGTGGGATGGCGTGGTGCGTTGGGTTGGTTCGGATCACATTCGGGACGGGGGTCCCGACTTACGCGGCTCGTGGTGCCGGCATGCGTGCGGCTGCACGTTCCGCCAGGCGAGCGTGTTCCTGCTGGCGCAGGCGGGTCTTCTCGGCCTGGCGTTCGGCGGCGCGGCGCTGTTGGCGGGAGACCGGCGGGACGGGGCGGGTGAAGGCGACGAGGTCCGGAAGTTCGGTGGAGGCAGGCAGGTCCTCGACCGGTTCTTCCTGCGCTGGTTCGGCTTCGGCCCGATGCAGACGATCGAGCGCCTCCTCGCTTTTGTGCGCGGCGCGATGCAGGGAATTGGCGTTTCCGCGCAGGCGCAGGATCTGGTTCACCGACAGATCCACCGCGACCGACCGGCCGAGTGAGTCCAAGGCGCCGAAGCTGAAAGCGATGGTCAGTGCGGCGAGGCGGACTTCCCGGTTGGTCCGCGCGCCGTAACTGTCGAGCAACTCTCGGGCGACGGCTGTCGCGGTGGAGAGGTCGCACTGCGCGCTGGTGAGGAAGAGCGGCGCGAGGAAGCCGAGGATTTTTTCGAGCGCGACGGCGGTGATGGCGGCTGGACGGGACATGTCGAGGTCCTTGTTCTCTGAATGTTCGAGTGTTCTACGAATTTTTAAGTTCGAAATCAAGAACAAAATCGGAACTCGGGTGTTGGTGGGGAAATGCTGATCAGGTCGCCGCCCGTCGTCGCAGACGCGGGGCCCGGACGAGCCCCCGGAATGGCCGGGCGCCGACAGAGCCGGCCAGGGGATGGATGCCTGGTCTTCGGCGGCCAAGCGGCATGGCGATCGCATGTCAGAATAGCCGGGTCCTATCGAGATCTTCGTTCACCACGACATCGAGCCGCCACTGCCAGCCGGTTCTTTGCGCGCTAATGAGGGCCACCGGCAGGTGGGCTGGTGTCAAAGCCCGTGTTCGCTCATTCCTCCTTCATTTCAACACGAAGGACGAACGAGGGCCACCGGAGGGCCACGGAAAGTGAGTCACCCATCGAGGTCCCATCGAAATAATCATCGTAGATGCGCGCGTGAACAGTTCAGTTGCCTCGGCCAAGAGTATTTATATACCGTGAGGCTCCGCAATCACCTTGCAGCGCTTCATCGATCGGTACGGCTGTTCTGCTCCGCGGGCCTTGCGTGGCCCTCGAATTTCGCCGTGTCGAGAGTCCCATGCCGAGCCGCGCTACCGGTGTCGATGCGACCTGCGTGCGCATCGGCGCGACCGGAATGAGACGCATGATGAAAGTCGCGGCTTCGGGGCCGTTCACGCGCAGGCCGCGTTCTCTGATTTGCAGCGTTCCTCGAACCCGGCCGAGATGAATTCCGGGCGCTTGTAGAGGCCCTTCATCCAGGCGGCGAGCATACAGAGCTCCTCCAGTTTCACGACCTCATCCAGGGTGCCTGATGGAAATCGAAGCTGGAAACTTTGGCTGATCGTATCTAGGACGACTTCAACCTGTTCGATGGCCAGGCCGCAATCGGCCTCCAGCACGGCGGCGCGGGTGAGGACGCTTTCGTCGATCTCAAATTCGTCGCGGATGAGCTTCACGATCCATCGGAACATTTGCATCCAGTTTTTTACATCGTCGGTCGGGTGTGCCATGGCGTGTGCCTCGGGCGTCTCAGGGTCGCTGCCGCCCAGTGTGCCATCGATTTAATGAATAACTTATGAACGGCAGCGGCTTGCCTGGCCCTAAAATCGCCGGGCGGGCGTGGTGCGCAGGCATCCGGCGGGCGGTGGATCGGTGATCTTCCGGTGGCCGCGGCCGCTCGGTTGGATTGCGCGATCAGATGCCGGGCCGCCCTCGTGGCTTTTCCCTTGGGGCTTTTCCCTTGGGGCTTTTCCCCCGGGGCGTCCCGCGCAACAGTGGCAGGATGCCGGCGCAGCCCTCCCTTCGATCCCCCCGAGTCGTCCGTTCGCCCCAAGTCTCCAGGCAAACCCGCCTGACCGCGGTGATCGTCGCCTGCGCGCTGTTCATGCAGAACCTCGATTCGACGATCATCGCCACCGCGCTGCCGACGATGGCGCGGTCGTTCGGCTACGATCCGGTTCGGATGAATGTGGCGCTGACGTCCTATCTGCTCAGCCTGACGGTGTTCATCCCGGCCAGCGGATGGGTGGCGGACCGCTTCGGGACGCGCAACGTCTTCCGCGGCGCGATTGTTGTTTTCACCGTTGGCTCGATCCTGTGCGGTATGTCGGACGGCCTGGTGGAACTGGTGGCCGCGCGGGTGCTGCAAGGAATTGGCGGCGCGATGATGGTGCCGGTCGGGCGGCTGCTGCTGCTGCGGACCGCGGCGAAGTCGGAACTGGTTGCCGCCATGGCGTGGCTGACGATGCCGGCGTTGCTGGGGCCGGTGGTCGGGCCGCCGCTGGGCGGGTTCATCGTTACCTACTTCAACTGGCGATGGACCTTTTTCATCAACATCCCGGTGGGGCTGATCGGCATCGTCGCGGTGACCCTGTTCATTCAGGATTTTCGTGAGCCGCCGCGCGGCAGGTTCGATATTCGCGGGCTGGCGCTGACCGGCGTGGCGCTGGTTTGCCTCATGTTCGGGCTGGAGACCGCCGGAAGGGGGCTGGTGTCGCGCGAACTGACCGGGGGAATGATCGCCGCGGGCCTGGTGATGGCGTCGCTGTATTATCTGCACGCGCGGCGGATGGATGCGCCGCTGCTGGATTTCACGCTGATGCGGTTGCCCTGTTTCGGGCTGTCGTTCACCGCCATGATGTTGTTCCGCACGGGGATCGGGGCGATCCCGTTCCTGCTGCCGATGATGCTGCAGGTTGGCTTCGGGGATGCGGCGGTGGAGAGCGGTTTGATCACCTTCGCCAGTTCGGCCGGTGCGCTGGTGATGAAGCCGGCGGCGCAGTACGCGCTGCGGGCATTCGGGTTCCGCGACACGCTGATCTGGAACGGCGTGCTGTCCGGCATCATGCTGACGACGTGCGCCTTGTTCCGCCCCACCTGGCCGGCGGCGGCGATCTATTTCGTGCTGCTGGTCGGCGGGTTCCTGCGTTCGCTGCAATTCACCGCCTACAACACGCTGGCCTATGGCGACGTGCCCCGCGCGCAGATGAGTGCGGCGACCAGTCTTTACACCGCCGGGCAGCAGCTTGCGGCGACCATCGGCGTCTCGGTCGGCGCGCTGGCGTTGGAGGTCGCACGGACGATGTCGCATCATCAGACGCCGCAGAACGCGGACTTCAGCGTGGCGTTCGTCGTGGTGGGACTGATGACCTTGGCCGCGGCCCCGATCGCGGTGTTCATGCCGGTCACGGCGGGGGACGATCTGACCGGGCGGCACGCGCCGGAGCCGCCCGAGCCCGTGGTCGTACCGCGGGCCGGAGAATAGTCGGGGCCGCGGCGTGGGCGGGGGTTAGTCAGACCCGCAGGTGTCCTTCGCTGACGATGACCGCCTCACCGCCGATGCGAGCCTGAAGCAGTTGGCCGCCGGCGACGTCGAGCGATACCGTTATGCGGGACGGACGGCCCATGGCGTCACCTTGCTCGATGACGAATGTGTGCTGGCCGTCGGCAGGTTTCTCGAAGTCCATGAAGACGCCGGCAAAGGAAGCGGCTGCCGATCCGGTCGCTGGGTCCTCCGGCACGCCCACGCCGGGGGCGAACATCCGAGCGTGGAAGGCGTGCGCGGGATCGATGGGTTCGGCGCAGTAGACGAAGGCGTTGGTGAAGCCGTCGGTCCCCACGTCGAAGGCGCGGGCGAAGGCATCTCCCATTGGGCGGGCGCGGGTTACGGCGTCTCGGCTGCGTAATGGGACGCAGCGGAACGGGTTGCCGGCCGAGTAGATCGCGGGCTGATGGTCGCCGAAGCCGATGTCGGCTTCGTCCAGGCCCAGTCCACGCGCCAGGGTCGCGTTGTCGGGTAATGCGCCGAGGCGTTCGGGGAGGCGGGGCAGGGTGAAGGTGGCGTGTGCGTGTTCTGGGCCCAGCACCTGGATGGTGCATGGCACTGTGCCGATCGGCTCTTCCACTGCGAATTCCAGGCGGCCGGGCTGGTTGCCGCGGTCGAGCAGGCCGAGCAGCACGGCGGTGCCGACTGTTGGGTGGCCGGCGAACGGGACCTCACGGCCGGGGGTGAAGATGCGCAGGCTCGCACGGTTGGCCGGGTTTGCGGGAGCGGCGACGAACACGGTTTCCGAGAGGTTGAACTCGCGGGCGATGGCCTGCATGCGCTGGTCGTCCAGACCGGACGCGTCCAGGACGACGGCGAGGGGATTTCCGGACAGCATCTGGCCGGTGAACACGTCGAGCGTGTAGAAATGGCGGGTCATGCTTTGGTGTCCTTATGGCGGGTGGTCCGTTGGTCGTCTTTCTGCTTGCCGGAGCCGGGTTGGAGACGGAGCGGGTTACTCAGCATGGGCACGTTCCAGGGCGGCGGAAATGCCGGTGAGGGCGGTCTCAAGGTCTGGCATGGAAAGCCAGCCGAAGCCCAGGCGGAAAACCCGAGCGTCGTCGCCGAACCAGGTGCCGTTGGCGACGCGGACGCCGTGGTCGGTCAATGCTTGGTAGAAATGGCTGACCGCCAGATCGTCGAAGAGATTCGGGCGCAACCGCATGCAGCAGATCGCACCCGCGTCGGGGCGGATCCACTCGATGCGATCGGCGTTCTGCCGTGCCCAGATGGCGGTCTGCTGCAGGCCGGCTGCGAAATGATCTCGCCGGGTTTGCCGGGTCTGTCGCAGCACGTGGCAGGCCAGGGCTTCGTCGACGGCGGAGCAGGAGATGACGGTGTTGAATTTGCCGACCACCAGTTGTTCGCGAAGGGCGGGATCGCGGGTGATCGCCCAGCCGATGCGTACTCCGGGCGTGCCGTGGCATTTCGATAGTGACGCGACCGAGACGATCTTCTGGCCAAGCGCGATGAGGCTGGGAGCGATGGGATCGTTGCCGTACGCGGCTTCTCGGTAGGTCTCATCGATCAGCAGATAGGCTTGCGGGCATTGCTGCTGCATTGCCGCGAGGATCGTGCGGATCGTTTCGGGCGGGATGGCGACGCCGGACGGGTTTTGCGGCGATGCCAGGCTGACGAGTCTGGTTCGTTCCGACAGGACGGCGCGGATGTCTGCCAGGTCCGGTTGGTAGCGGCGGTCGAACGTCAGATTCACGGTGCGGAGCTTCGCGCCGACGGCCTGCAGTGCGGTGCGGGCGAGGGGAAACAGCGGCGTGGTCGTTACTGCCTCGTCACCTGGATCGCACAGGATGAAGCCGAGCAGGAATAGCGCGTGCATACCGCCCACGGTGACGACCACGTCGTCCGGGGCAACCCCGTGGCGCTCGGCGATGGCGGCGCGCAGTGCGGGGTCGCCGGCGGCGGAGCCGTAGCCGAGCGGGAGGTTGTCGGAGCCCAGTACGTCGTGCAGATGCAGGTCGGGTCCGAGGCTCTCGGCGAGGTCGTAGCGCGGGGCAGGACCGACGAGAGTCATGATGTCGTTGGTTGGGAACTTTGCCATGGGCGCTGGTCTACCCGGCAGGCGGGGGCGATAACAGATACAGATAACTGGCATTGTACCCATAACAGTTGTAGGCGTCCGGGCTTCATCGCGAAGGCGCACCCGATGCGGGCAAATCCAGTCTATCGATACGAGGAGCTGGCGGGATATATCAGCACGTTGGTCGATAACGGCACGCTGCGGCCCGGCGGGCGCATCCCCTCCCTGCGGGAGATCGGGCGGCAGCGTCGTGCCAGTCTTTCGACCGCGCTTCAGGCATACCGGCTGCTGGAGGATCGGGGCGTCATCGAGGCTCGGCCGCGCTCCGGGTACGTCGTCGCCAAGGGCCGAATGATGGCGCTGGAGGCGCCGGCGCCGTCACGCCCACCGGGAAAGCCGGTGAATGTTGCGGTTTCCAGCGTGGTGCTGAAGTTGCTGGAACACGCCGCCGATCCTCGCCTGGTGCCGCTGGGCTGCGCGAGTCCCAGCGCCGAGTTGTTGGCGGCGGGGCGTCTGGACCGGTTTTTG
>JAQGHW010000681.1 GCA_028291505.1 Rhodopila sp.
CGGATGGCCACGTCGGTGTAGAGATGGGCGGAGACGTAGGTGCCGGCGTTGTTGGCTTCCTCGACGGCGGCGGCGATTTCCTCGCGGGCGAAGCCTAGGAAGTGGATTGGATCGGTGGGGGAGGCTACGCCGCCGTTGGCCATGATTTTTATGAACGTGGCGCCTGCCTTGATTTCTTCGCGGGCGGCGCGGCGGACCTCGGCTACGCCGTCGCACAGGCGTCCGAGGGCACCCAGGCGGGATTCGAAGACGTTGGGGTTGTTGTTGAAACGGCCCCGGAAGTCGCAATGACCGCCGGACTGGCTGAGCGCCTTGCCGGCGATGATGAGGCGGGGGCCGAGGACGGTGCCTTCGTTGGAGGCGAGGACCTGGCCGTGGTCGGCGCCGCCTACGTCGCGCACTGTGGTGAAGCCGCGCATCAGCATCTCACGCTGCAGCTTGATGGAGCGGGCCATTACCAGGGAGTCCGGCAGGGTGGCGTTTTGGGCGAGGCTGGCGGTGATCGCGACGATGTGGACGTGGCAGTCGATCAGGCCGGGCATCAGGATGTGGCCGCGCAGATCGATCACCCGGGCAGAGTTGGGGGGAAGTGGGCGAGGTGAGACTTCCCGGATGCGGTCGTTTTCCAGCACGACGGTCATTGGTTCGGTCGGTTCGGGCGCGGTTCCGTCGACGATGCGGGCGTTGGTCAGGTGGGTGAGGGTCACGGTCGGATTCCTTCTGCCTGGGTCCGGATTAGCGCGATCCGGGGGTTTGGTCAGCCCCTTGGCAGCGGGGTTGCTTTGCCGCGAATTTCGCGGGTCGGTCGCGCAGGGGGTCATCAGCGGCGGCGTTGCTGGTCTTACCTCCGCATTCAACGCGGAGGTCGCGGGCGTGCTCGGAGATCGCGGAGACGTTTCGGCCGGACCCTTAGTCGGGAGAATGCGAAAAGGTCCGAGCATCCGACGGGGACTCCGCCGAACCGGGCGGACCATTTCTTCGACGCAGTGACAAACGTTCGCGGTCAGCCTGGCAAGCCAGAACGTTCAACACGCCGGCCCATCGCAATCAGCGTGAGGCTGCGGGATTGGGCTCCGCGGTTCTGGTACTGCTCGCCGAGCAGCGGCAGGTTCGGCTAACTGCTGAACCCGGTGGATCAACGGGTCCGGAGGTCAGGACAGGTCGTGAAGCGCTCGGCCCGTGGACGTCGTGACCGTGAAATCGGAGAACAGGACTTCCAGGCCGGCGCGCTCCGGGGTGCAGCACATCGGGCCGACTGCGTAGCGTGCGGCGACGGGAAAGGGGCAGAGCCGCACCAGCGGCCAGCGTCGGCCATCGGTCGAGGCTTGCAGGCGCAGCACGCCGCGATCGACCGTGACCCTGATCCAGAAGTCGGACGCGTCGCCGCGGAATGGGCCGGTGGCCCAGTCGGACTGCCCAATCGTCAGGACGCTACCCAGCAGCGCCTCGCCATCCGACAGCTCGATCCCCGCCTTGATCCAGGTCGCGTCGTCGAGCCTCACCATGATACCGGCCTGGTCGTAAAGGCTGTCGTATCGGGCCCTGACGCGGAGCGAGGCGGTGAAGCCTTCCAGCGCCTCTCGGCCGAAGAAGTGTCCGCTGTTCCGGGTGAAGCCATAGTGCGTTTCCCGCCAGAAGTCGGTTGCGTGATTTGTCGTGGCGGTGAGGCCTTCGGGAACCAGAGCCCATTGGTCTGGCTCGTTCAGCCAACAGCAGTGTTCAAACATGCGCTTCTCACTCCGGTTCTGGGTAGGTTCGGTCTGGAAAGGGCGGCGCGCGGGTTGGCGTTCCGCTGGGGGCGGTGATGCACTATATAGGGGATGACCCACGAAAGCGCTTGAATGACCGATCCCACCGCCGAGATTGCCCGCCGCCGCACGTTCGCGATTATTTCCCACCCTGATGCCGGTAAAACGACGCTGACGGAGCACCTGCTGCGGGCGGGTGGGGCGATTCAGCTTGCCGGCAACGTGCGCGCCAAAGGTGAGCGGCGGCGCACGCGGTCGGATTGGATGGGGATCGAACGGGAACGCGGGATTTCCGTGGTCACCTCGGTGATGACGTTCGAATACTCCGGGTGCGTGTTCAACCTGCTGGATACGCCGGGGCATGAGGATTTCTCGGAGGATACTTACCGCACGCTGACCGCAGTGGACTCGGCGGTGATGGTGATCGACGCGGCTAAGGGGATCGAGGCCCGGACGCGGAAATTGTTCGAGATTTGCCGGATGCGGGATATCCCGATCATCACCTTCATCAACAAGATGGACCGCGAGGCGCGCGATCCGATCGAACTGCTGGATGAGGTCGCGTCGACGCTGGCGCTGGATACCTGCCCGGTCACCTGGCCGATCGGACGGGCGTCGGATTTCGCCGGGACGTACGATCTGCGCAAGCGGGAGATGCATCTGATTGCTGATCTGCCGCAGTCGGATCCCAGGATGCAGGCGGTCGCGGATGAGATCGACCTGGTACGTTCGGCGTTGCCGGAATTCGATGTGGAGAGCTTTAATGCGGGGCACCTGACGCCGGTGTATTTCGGCAGCGCGATTAAAGATATTGGGGTGCGTGACCTGCTGGACGGGCTGGCGGAATATGGGCCTCGGCCGCGGGCGCAGGCGGCGGATACGCGGGTTGTCGAGGCGACGGAGCCTGGGCTGACAGCGCTGGTGTTCAAGATCCAGGCGAATATGGACCCCAACCATCGCGACCGGATTGCGTTCGCCAGGGTCTGTTCGGGGCGGCTGGTGCGGGGCATGCGGCTGAAGCAGGTGCGGACCGGCAAGTCGATCCCGCTGCACGCGCCGCAGTTCTTCTTCGCGCGGGAACGGGAGATCGCGGATGAGGCGTTCGCCGGGGATGTTGTTGGTATTCCGAACCACGGAACGTTGCGGATTGGCGATACGCTGACCGATGGGGAGGATATTCAATTCACCGGGGTGCCGTATTTCGCGCCGGAGATTCTTCGCCGGGTGCGGCTGGATGATGCGATGAAGGCGAAGAAGCTGCGCCAGGCGCTGGTGGAGCTGGCGGAGGAAGGTGTGGTGCAGTTGTTCCGGCCGCAGGATGGTGCGGCGCCCTTGGTGGGCGTTGTGGGAACGTTGCAGCTGGATGTGCTGCAGGCGCGTCTTGGGGCGGAGTACGGCGTTGCGATTGGGTTCGAAACGTCATCCTTTTCCCTGGCGCGCTGGGTTACTTCATCTGACAAGGCCGCGTTGGCTCGGTTTATTGCCGCCAACCGGAGCGCGATGGCGGATGATGTCGATGGGGACCCGGTTTTTCTGGCGACGTCGTCGTTTATGATGCGCCGAGCGGAAGAGCTGGCTCCGGGATTGACGTTTCGGGATATCAAGGATATTCGGGCGGATAAGCTGGCTGCTTAAGGGCGGCTTCTCTTGCGTCATTACCGGGCTGGCGGGGCTGGCCCGGTAATGACGGTGAGAGGGGTCGGGCGCTATATTCGTCCCATCACCAGCAGGATGACAACGATCAACAGCACCAGTCCGAGGCCGCTGCTTGGGTAGTATCCCCAGCCGCCGCTGTACGGCCAGGTGGGCAAGGCACCCAATAGCAGCAGAATGAGAATGACGATGAGAATGGTGGACATGTTCCGGCCCTACTTCTTGAGTGCGTCGCGGGCGGAGTCCTTCATCCCACCGACGGCGTTCTGAACCTTGCCGGCGGCTTTTTCGGCCTTGCCCTCGGCTTCGATCTTGGTGTCGCCGGTGACCTTGCCGGCGGCTTCCTTGACCGCGCCCTTTGCCTGATGCGCGGCACCCTTGATACGATCGGGATCCATCGTGGAGTCTCCTTCGGTGGCTGATGATTACGGTCTGTAGTTGGTGTTCCTGTCGGCAGAGTGCTCGATGCTCTTGCC
>JAQGHW010000688.1 GCA_028291505.1 Rhodopila sp.
CGAGGCCTGTTCCGGCTCATGCTGCTCCACCGGCTTCGGCGGTTGGTGTTCCGCCACGGCCTTGCGAGCCGGCCGCTTCGGGGAAACGTGATGGACCGGCGGCTTAGGCTCTGCAAACGTCTTTGCGGGCGTCGGATCCTGTGGTTTCGGCGGTGCCACTTCCTGTGCTTGAGGCTGCTCGGTCGCGGGCGTGGGCGGCTCATCGTCCGGCGGCGGTTCGGGCGCAGGTTGTGCGACGGGCGGCGGCGCTGGCGTTGGGGTTGCGGGCGCCGGTGGCGGGGTTGTCGGCGCAAATGTCGGAGCCGGTTGCGGCGCGGGGGCCAGCGGCTGCGGGGTCGGCTCCGGCGCGAGATCGAGCATGACGGCCTCGGGCGCAGCGGGCGGTTGTTCCGGCACAGTCACAACGCCACGCAGCACAAGCCAGGCCGCGCCGGTGTGCACACCGACCATGACGATCAGGCACGCCACCCAGCGAACCACCGGGGCGGTGTCCTTGCCCCGCGGCAGGCCCACCACCTCGGTCATTGGCCCGCCTGGCTCGCATCCAGGCCGACCAGCCCGACCTTCAGATACCCCGCTCCGCGCAGCAGGTTCAGCACCGTCATGACCTCACCATAGGGCACCGCCTTGTCCGCGCGCAGATACACAAGCTGATCCCGATCCTTCCCCGTCGCCGCATCCAGCATCGCCCCGAGCGTCTCCCGCGGCAGTGGCGTGTTGCCGAGGGTCAGGCTGCGATCCGCCGTCAGCGTCACGAAGAGCGGCTTGTCCGGCCTGGGTTGTGGTGCCGCGGTCGAGGTGGGCAGCTCCACCCCGACGTCCACGGTCGCCAGCGGCGCCGCCACCATGAAGATGATCAGCAGCACCAAAATGACATCGATAAAGGGCGTGACGTTGATGTCGTGCGTTTCAGCGAATTCGTCGTCCTCGCCGCTCAGGTTGAACGCCATGCGGCTACTCCCCCACCGCCCGTAGCCGCCCGGAGGGAAGGCGATCCAGGTCACGCGACAGCAGGCGCATCGTCTCCGCGGCCGCATCCGCCAGCCGAACCTTGTGGCCAGCCATGGCGCGGGCAAACAGGTTGTAGATCACCACTGCCGGGATGGCGGCCCCAAGACCGACGGCGGTGTTCAGCAGCGCCTCGGCGATGCCGGGCGCGACCACCGCCAGATTGGTCGTCTGGGCATGCGAGATGCCGATGAAGCTGTTCATGATGCCCCAGACCGTGCCGAACAGTCCGACGAACGGGGCGATCGCGCCGGTTGTGGCCAGCATGCCGGTGCCGCGATTCCAAGCCCTTGCAGTGCCAGCTGTCAGGCGCTCAAGGCGCCAGGCGGTGCGCTCCTTCACCCCCTCCTTGCCCACCGCATCCGCCGACGCGGCGACCTCTTGGCGCGCCGCATCCATCAGAGCCTCACAAGGCCCGCCAACCGCGCGCAGCTGCCGGGCGGCATCCTCCAGATTGGCGGCGCCATGCAGAACCCGAAGCCCACCCCGCATGCGCCGTCCGGCCATGTGAAACTCGATCCCCTTGGCCAGTGCCACCGTCCAGGTCATCACCGAGGCCACCGCCAGACTCGCGATGATCGCCTTCACCACCCAGTCGGCGTTCGCGATCATGCCCCCGATCGACATATCCTGCGGCAGCGCAGCCCGCACCGCTGGCGGCACCGAAGCCTCCTGCGCCAGGGCCGCCGTGGTGCTCAGCAGCAGGACGCCCAGGCATCCAAGCCAACCGGAGCCATTGAACCGCTGCCTGACGCCGCGCTTAACTCCGGCCGACAGGGCCGAGGCGATATGATCTGATTGCATAATAAATGTTATTCCCCTAGGCGTGGAATTCTTGTGTCAGGCACCGGCTGCTCCTGTTCACAGCGCCTGAACGGGCGCTTATGCGTCGTGCGTTGTATCCGCGTTGAACGTATCTACAGTGAAGTCACCCATCACCTGGGCGCTTCCAGTTCATCGATACAAAGCAGGAGGCGGGAGCGGCGGCGTGGTGGCAGGTGCTCAACCGGCGGCGAACGATGCAACACGCGTGGGGCTGCCTCCGGGTAGGCGGAGCCCTTGAAAATGCCGACCTGAAACCTTGGCATACGGCGGCGTTCGCCAGCCGCGTCGACCCATTCCGTGCCTGGTCCGGCATAAGTGCAAAGCAGTCGCAGACGTACCGCGTCGACATGATGCCGGCGACACGCGTTGTCGCTGACGTGTTCAAGACGAAGCCGGACCGACGCGGCCTGCGTGACCGTCGCGAATAGGCGCGCCAGGAACGCGACGTCCTGTTCCAACGTGCGTCCGGCGACGGGCAGGTCGCGCATCAAGGCGCGCGAGGCCGCTCCTGGATCACCTTCGGCCGTCAGGCAGAATCGATCCGTGGCCAGGAGCGCGCCAACCGCTCGGTGCAACCCGACACGCGTCGGGCGGCGCCAAAGGGCCAAACCGGTCCCCGGCTCACGTACACGCAACAGCACAGAGGGCAACAGGCACTCCACGACGATCGCCGCCGGCCCTCGTAGCGACACACGGGTGCGCGGTTGGTGGGCGCCGGACATGGGGCCTCGCAGATGTCGGGTTTGGCTTGCAGGCAGCAGTGGGACAAGCATCGTGGGGTGACGGCACCAAAGTATGCTATATTATATCAATTCCTATATCAGCCCCGCCTTTGTTCGGCAAGATATGATATAAAGTATCAACTCAGTCTCGCGAGCGGGCGTTTCAAGGGGCGGCACTTCACCGCTGAGGTGATCCTGTGGGCGGTCCGATGGTTTCCGATCAGCTACCGCGATCTGGAACTCATGCTGCAAGACCGTGGCGTCTCGGTTGACCACACCACCATCTTTCGGTGGATTCAGTCCTATGCCGCTGAACTGGAGGAGACCGTCCAGAACTTGGGGGTGAAGGTGCCTCTTGCAGCGATCGCCCGCGACGACCGACAACCTCAACGGTCGACTCAGGCTGTCGCGAGAAGTTCGTCTCTGGCGCCGACGTTCCGTCCTGCAATTGTTCACCCCCAGGTTTTGGACGGTCTCCACGACCATGGCCGTCCCGTGTATGACGGCCGAGGCCAAGATGGCCCGCCGCATCTATGCGGCGTGAAGAGTTCCGTCTACTCGGCCATGTGCGGACTGCGGCGTCACGAACAGCAAACGGCGGCCTCGCGCCTTCGGTCTGGTAGTGGATATTGAGGCCTCGATTTACTGCGTAAGGCATATGGTTTCCTTCCGCTTCGCTAACCGAGCCGGACCATTTTGGGCACACCGCCTGTAGCCTATCAACACTATGAGACATGCAAGCAAAACCTGTGCCCAATCACCATAACCACTACTGCGGAATGGTGGAGGGTATCATGGCTGATGACCCGATCAAGCGCGGCTCCCAGGATCGCACCCGTGTGAATGTCCATGAAAAGCACGAGCTCCGCTACTGGACGGCGAAATGGGGCGTCACCGCCGATAGATTGAGGGAAGCGGTCGCGAAGGCCGGTGTGTCAGTCTCCGCGGTGGCCAAGCAGCTCGGGATTAACAAGGGCGAGGGAAAGCGGCCGCGCGGGCCTTGATGCCCACCAGCGCCACACTCTGGTCTCTGATGGACCGCTGGCGGGTCTCGGACGAGCAGGCGCTCGAGTTGGTCGGATATGAGGGCAAGCTGCCAACGACAGGCACGCGTCCGTGGTTCAAGTTGTCCCCGGAGCAGAAACGGACTGTATCGACGCTGCTGGACATCGACACAGCCCTCAGCGCTGCGGGATTTGGCCCGTCCTGGCTGCGCAGGAAGGATAGGAGCGCCCGCCGCACGCCGCTGGACCTGATGCGGGCGGGCGCGATGGACGAGGTTTTGCCGCTGATCACAGCGGCCACGCTGCGGGCTTCGGTAAGGAAGAAGGCCGGCTGATCGCTTTCAACTTTTTATCCCCCGTCTTCTCCCACCTCCAGGGCCACCTGATGATAACCAACACCTTCTACGGCAGCTTAAACGGCGGCCACTGGAAATTGCTGCATGATGGCCCGGCACGAACCCAACCTTGCGATTCTATCTTCGGCCTTCCGTCCCAATGCGGCTCACACTTCCCCTCGTTCCGGTCGACCATGCAGCCGCGTAACGGGAAACGCCGGCACGGGCCACGGCTTCCATCCGGCGATGGCCCGGGCATGCGCCCGCGCCTTCGCGTTGTCGGTGATGCCAGGGAACAGCCGGCGCACCTCAATAGCGGCCGATAGCTCGCCCGCTTGATCAAGGACAGCGCGGATCGCGGCGGCATCGGCTTCGGTGACGAGGAACATGGCGGGAGGATGCAGGACGCCCCGGCGCCGGGACAAGACAAGATTCAAGTCGCTACGTGTAGCGGCGCGCAATGATAAACGGCCCGACGCGCAATAAAGACCGTTCTCCGACGCAAATCGCTTGAGACGGAGCCGAGCCCCTGCCGCACAATGGCTGAGCCGCAACGCATGCTCGGTGAGACGGACGCGCAATAGATGACTGGCGGTGCGCGGCGGTTGGGATCTCGCCAGAAATCCAGCGCGGGCGTCGCCCTACTCGGTCATTTTGCTCCAATAGGATCAAGACCTTGGGATGCCGTCGCCCCAGAATGCCGCAAGCAACCCTATCGAGGCGTGGAAAGTGTCTCATGCCAACGCCTCGCTGGGGTATACCGAAATAGCGCAAGGAGGGATGGTCATTGGGTTCTCGGAAGGAGGCTATCTGCGCATTCGAACAAGCAGCTTCAGGCTGTGATGATCAGCACCAAGCCAGTTGCGACCAGCATGCCTGTCCACAGAAGGTCAAAGTTAATCCAACTCTGCCGCAGGAACGCCAGGCCGAGCCATTCATAGACGACCAGCGCAACCACGCCCGTTATCACCATCGTTGCAGTGGTGTGCACGGCTACGGCGGCAAGCGTGAGCAGCAGCGATCCGCCGCCCATGGCAGGCATTGTGGCGCAGAGAGGCAAGAGAGCGGGCACCAGCATCAGCCCTGCACCGTGCGTGGTCGCCATCAGAAACGACCACATGGCGAGGCCCGTCATACCGACCGTCATGCCGATGCGTACGCGGTGACGATGACCATGGAGCCAGTGATACCCTGCTGAAAGGACC
This sequence comes from Rhodopila sp., assembly GCA_028291505.1. Classification (GTDB taxonomy): domain Bacteria; phylum Pseudomonadota; class Alphaproteobacteria; order Acetobacterales; family Acetobacteraceae; genus Rhodopila. The sequence goes on from JAQGHW010000688.1 coordinate 5,100, forward strand.
AGGATGCCGCCTGCGGCCAAATGGATGGCAACCATGTTGACGACAGCTCCGATGGCGACCATGGAGGCCGTCACGATCCAAATGGCCAGTGCGTGGCCAACCGCCATGGGAGGCAATGCCAGCAAAACGGCACGGCGGCTCCCTCGATGCAGACCAAGCGCTACAGCGAAGAGCCAGCCCATCGCCGGGTTCACTCCATGGAAAATGCCGAGGCCGGCAAACATGAACCAAGGCCAGGCAGTTTCCCATGTCATTTCAGGTTTGGGGGGCTATGCACCCGGACCGGTTCAGTGCCTACGGATAGCAATAGGAATCCGAGGAGCAGTCCCCGCCCTCCAGCCGCACTTGATGCGGCCGGTGCGTTTTTGGCCATTCGACAAAAAAGTCTCGGTCGAAAGCAAGACCGCCGCCTGGGTCGGCATCGAGTTTAACCATCCAACCGTCGATGCCTTCCGGATAGAATTGTTCATCAATCGCGCCGTAAAGCGAGTTGGTGAAATAGACACGCCGGCCATCGCGGCTGATTTCCACCATTTGCGGCCCGCCGTTTAGCGCGCTCTGGCTGGCTTTTGGATGGCCACTACGGGAGGTGATGCCGCCGATCCTTACGGTGCCAGTCAACTTGGGCGCAAACGGATCGGACACATCGTATTGCCGTAGATCGCCGGTGCCCCAGCAAGCCACATAGAGGAAGTGATCATCCATGGAGAGGTCGATATCAGTGACGAGGGGCGGGACCGCCGAAAAGCCTTTGAGCATCGGCGGCAGGAGGTCCGGGGCGGCCGCTTCGGCTGGGATCTCGATGATCTTCTTGACGGCCCAGGCGTCACCTTTTCTGTACCAAGTCCAGATGGACGCGGATAGATCCTTAAGGCTGATCACCGAGTTGACGAAGCCATAGGCCTTGGTCGGGTCGTGTGCCGGGCGAAGCTCGAATACCAACTGGTTCTCAGTCCCGAAGTCGATCTCTTGCTTGTGCTTGCGCGAATGCAGATCCCAAAAGTGCAGCTTGTGGCCGTATTGGCCGCCAAGGAGGACCTCCGGGACCAAGCCGTTCTCGAAGGTTGCCGGCAGGCCCCATTCACTTGTCACCATGGTATCATGACCAAGATGCCACCACGCGTCGTAAGCGAGGCGCTGCGGTCCGCGGTCGATTTCCCAGCGGCCGCGGATGTCGAACGTTTCATGATCCATTAAAAAAATACCGCCTGGCGCTTCGCCCTGCGCACTGCCCAAGGCGGCGACGTAGATGCCCTCCGGTCCGCAATGAACCGTGTGCGGGCGCGTGTAGCCAGACCGCTCTGCAACTTCCTCCGGCTCCAGCACGCGAATGATCTTCGGCTCGCGCGGGTTGGCCTTGGTGTCGAGAATGTGGATGCGCGATGAGCGTAAACCCGGAACAATCAGATAGCGTCGCTCGGCGTGCGGATGCGGTGCGTTGGGGCACAGGCAGGAACTGCATGCATTCCAGCCGAAATGGTGCAATTCATCGCCGGCGTTCGGCATCGCCACGGTCCCAACCGCCTGCGAATAGGCTGCGGATCCGGGGTCGACATCGATTACGCTAATTGCGTCCGGCACACGACGCGTGGGATCAAAACTTGCGACGTAGGCAAGAGTTTCCGCAGGCGCCTTCATGGCCATTCGCGGCGAGGGATAGAACGTCGGATCCGGTCTCCATGTCGCCACGGGGATGCCCTCCTGCTACATTGGTCTTCCAAACTTGACCAATTCTTCCCGGCGTCTCGGGTCGATCGTACCAGAAAACAGTGAGACGCGGCTTTAGCTTAGACGGTCGGGCGCGCTTCCACAATAATCACCGACGCACCCTCGTAGCCGCTGGCCAGGCCGTCCTCTCATGAAATTCGTTCTGCGGAGCCTGATAGGCCCGCGGCTCGACTGCTTTCCGGTCTGCCTCATGCGGACGGCGGGTTTTCCACGCCGCCGAGGCGGCGAAGTCCGGGGCGGGGTCTGCGCGCTCACCCTCGATTGCCGTCGTGGGCCATTACGCGTCAGCTCTTTCAATGCGATCGGATCCCCCGTCCGGCAAGGACCCTTTGGCGGACGTTCCGACTTGCCATAGATCGGCGCTACGAGGTCGGGCGTTTGGCACCGAATTCAAGAATTATGAACCAAAGTCGGATCGTTGAATCTTAATGGCTTCTTAGCTCGACTTTCCGCATTTTAGGCGGCGAGACATAGAGTCTCCACGAATCGATTTAACAAGGTGACCGGGATTTCTATGCTTTCTGAACCCGACCGGGACATGGAAAAACTCGGAGGCGACCACAAG
>JAQGHW010000728.1 GCA_028291505.1 Rhodopila sp.
TGGCGACGAATAACCGCCGGGCGCGTTCGTTCAGCAGGGGCGAAAGCGCCGCGAAGCGGGCTCTTATGGCGATGGTGTCGATCACCCGGGCAAGCTAGTACGCTCTGTAGACCGATTCCTAGCCCCCGATTCGCTTATTTAGGCTCAGGCCCTTAGGGCTTACCCCGGGACCGATCCAGCGGATCGGCGCTGGCGATGTGCCGACCACGGGGGATGAGGGCCGCGTGGGAACCCGCTAGAGGTTTTCACCCTGACTGTGCAGGTTGAGAAGTAAGAGGGGCAAAACCCCGGGCAGGTTATGTAAAGTCAGGCCTCGTTGCGATCTCCGCTCTCACAACGATGGTGGTTTTCCGCCATCTTGCTCCCAGAGGATAGACCGTGCTGCACCTGCGTGCCCGGGGTTTTGCCCCTCTTACGTTGAGAACCTCTAGCCCCTGGTTTAATCGCATGACGCCGGTGCAGGCCGCCGCCATGGGATCAAGCCTGGATCGACCGGTGATCAATGACTTCCGCTTCCCCCCGCGTCTTGAAGCTTCTTCAAGGCGTCGCCAAGGTTGAAGCTGCCGGGTTTCTGCCGGGGCGCAAACTGCGTGTAGGTGCGCAGATGCTGCCCGACAATCGCCACCGCCGGAAGTACAAGGAATGCGTGATCGAGGCGCCAGCGGTCGTAACCCCCCGCCTCGGCTTGCGCCCGCTCGAATGGATCGGCGCGCAAATCCGTAAGTTTGGGGAATCGCAACGGCACCAACGGATCCTGCCAGACGTTCAGGCCGATCGCCCGCTGCTCCAGGAACAGCATCTTCCATCGTTCGTAACGCAAGGTGGCGAGATCGCCGTCACCGGTCCAGTAGAAAAACTCCTTGCGCGGGGCGGGGCCTGTCCCAGCCAGCATGGCCTGCAAGTTGTAGCCATCGAGAAAAACCTTGTACGTATTGCCGGCCGACTGATAACCAGTCAGCAATCTACCTTTGATATCCGGCTCCCCCGCCGCGGCCATCAAAGTCGGCACCCAGTCTTCGTGCGAGACGATGTCGTTGACTTCGGTTCCCGGCTTTATCACGCCGGGCCAGCGCATCATCCCCGGTACCCGGTATCCCCCTTCGGCGGGCGAGTTCTTCTCCCCCCGGAACGGCGTAGTTCCACCGTCGGGCCATGAGAATACCTCGGCTCCGTTGTCGGTCGTGTAAAGTACAACGGTGTTGTCAGCGATCCCGAGATCATCAAGGTGCTTGAGCATGTCGCCCACCTGCGCGTCATGTTCCGCCAGGCCGTCCGCCTCTATTCCAAGGCCGGTTTTGTCAACTGACGATGGTTTCAGATGTGTGTGGATGTGCATCCGCGTGGTGTTGAACCAGCAGAAAAACGGCTTGTTGGCCGCGACGCTCTTGTCGATGAAACTGACGGCGGCTGAGTAGAACTCCTCATCGACCGTCTCCATGCGTTTCCGGGTGAGCGGGCCGGTATCCTCGATCTTCTGCTTGCCAATCCTGCCGAACCGTTCGTCCTGAGTGGGATCGTCCACGTTGGCCGCAAAACAATGCAGGACGCCGCGTGGGCCAAACCGTTCGTAGAAGTTGGGATATTGCGGAGGCCTCGGATAATCCGGGTTCTCCGGCTCTTCCTCCGCGTTGAGGTGGTAGAGATTACCGAAGAATTCGTCGAAGCCATGCACGGTCGGCAGGAATTCGTTGCGGTCACTGAGATGATTTTTACCAAACTGACCGGAGGCGTAACCAAGCGGCTTGAGCAACTCGGCCAAGGTCGGATCCTTTTCCGACAGGCCCTCTGGCGCGCCCGGCAAGCCCACCTTGAGCAGGCCGGTGCGAAACGGCGACTGCCCGGTGATGAACGCCGCGCGGCCTGCGGTGCAGGATTGTTGCGCGTAAAGATCAGTAAAGATCGCGCCTTCCCGGGCGATGCGGTCAATGTTAGGCGTGCGGAGACCCATCATGCCCCGGCTATAGGCGCTGAGGTTCCAGTAACCGATGTCGTCGCCCATGATCACCAGGATATTCGGCGGCTTGCCACCCTGCGCGGTGGCCTGGGCCTGAACCTGCTGGACCTGCGCGGTTAGGCCAGCCGTCACACCGGCAGCCGCGGCCGTGGTGCCAAGCAGCGTCGCACGGTGCCCGGGGCGATCTAAATTATTATCCATGTGTGACGACTCCATTTCTGTGACGCGATATGCAGCGGAAGCCGATATCGCTCATGGCGCTGTCGACCATCTGGGGCTGGCGCGCCGCTGGGCGGTAACGCCGGCAGTAGTTCGGCGCGCAGAGGAAGGATCCGCCCTTGACCACTTTGCGGGGGATTCTGGCCCGCGGCAGAAGGGGGTCATAGCTTCCGTCAGCCGTTGCGCCTCTAGGGTTCGTCGGCACGCAACATAACTTTGCAGTATTGGTGTCGTGGGTGACCCCATACCAGTCTGTTGTCCATTCCCAGACGTTGCCGGCCATGCCGAACAAACCATAGCCGTTCGGTTCATAAGAACTGACAGGCGCCGTACCCGCCCAGCCGTCCGTCTCAAGATTTCGCCAGGGGAATGGTCCTTGCCAGGTGTTGGCGCGGTGCGTGCCGCCGGGGGTCATCTCGTTTCCCCAAACGAACTCCGCGCCGTCCAACCCGCCGCGCGCCGCGAACTCCCACTCCGCCTCGGTCGGCAGCGTGCGTCCCGCCCACGTCGCATAGGCTTCGGCATCCTCAAACGCGACGTGCACGACGGGATGGTCTTGCCGTCCATTCAGATCGCTGCCGGGCCCCTCGGGGCGGTCCCAGCGGGCGTCAGGGACATAATGCCACCAATGCCGGACATCCGACGTATCGACCGGCCCGTCGGTCATCCGGAAGACCAGAGCACCAGGCACCGCGAGCTCGGGAACGGCGTCCGGATAAATCGCCAGGTCCAGCGGCCTTTCAGCGAGCGTGACGTAGCCCGTTTCGGTGACGAATTTCGCGAAGCTGGCGTTCGTTACGGCGTGCCGCTCGATCCAGAAACCGTCTACGCGAACATCGCGCGCGGTCCGTTCTTCCTTGTAATGAACATCCGAGCCCATCCGGAACAAGCCGCCGGGAACGCGGACCATGTCGGCCTGCCGCAAGTCGTGCCCCGAGGCGGTCTCGGCGAGCGCTTTGTTATGCTGCTTCAGCAATTTGGCGACCATTGTTGTATTGAAGGGCGGTCCTCATTGGCCGGCGCGAGTCCCGGGCGTCCCTCTCTGCGCCGGACCGGCATTCGCTCGGTCTTGGGCCTCGCCGCGCGACGCCCCTGCCCGTTGTTGTGCCGCCGCCGGGACGATCGGCGCTGCTTTGACCGCGATCAGGCCCATAGGCCTGGCGGCCATTCGGACGATTGGGCGGCGTGGTGGCCCCCGCACCGGGCCTGGATTGAGGCCTGTTTGCCGCACCGCCTGGAACATTGCCCTTGGGACCGCCACTCGTATTGGCCGGCAAGGTTCGCGGTTGCCCTGGCTGGCCGACGGGCCCATTCGGAGGGTGAGGCAACCCTGCGGGCCGTCCGCCGGGCCGATTAGGCTGCCAGACGTTGGAGTTGATCTGGGCTCGATTGACGTTGATGCTGTTATAGTTATTAACATTCACGTTGACGTAGCCCGTGCGCCAACCGGGGCGCGCCCAGCCCCACAATGACCCGACCACAGCAAGGCCCGTGGCGAAAGCGATTCCGCCCGCAGGTGCGGTGCCAAATATATAACCGGGTGGTGGCGGCAGATAGACAGGCGGATAGGCACGGTAGGGCCACTCACCATAAACGATCACGAGCGCCAGAACCGACGAAAAAGGCACCAGCGACTTGACGCTGGGATCCCATGTCTGTGGCTCCAGCGCTTTCGCGAGTGCGTCGCCACTGAGCGATTTATTGGCCGGGTCATCAACCCAACGCCCGGCGCTGACAACCTGCAAGGGAAACGTCGAGGCCATGAGAACCTGCGCCAGCAGCGCATCGGGATAGAGTGCAATCGGCGCCAGCAAAGCATCGAGCTGCTCTGCGCTGTAGGCCTGGATACTTGCCGCCTGGGCATAGGCTGAGCTGATTGAGGGACCCGCCAGCGCTGTGCCGCTTAGTACTGCGCCGCACAGGACAACTTTTAATAGTTGCTTCATCATGTGGTCTGGCCTCTCCAAATGGCTCGTCTTGCCGGCGATAAACCTGTCGCTCTTCGGCAATGCCGAAAGGAATCGGACTCCCGGATCGCGCGTCTGAGCTGCGCCGCGGCGCCGGCGCCGAGATCGAGCCGGTTCTCGTAGAGTTTGATGCGGCGGCTCCACTCGTTGCCGACTGTCGATGCGGCATTCCACCAGTCGCCCCCGTTGCATTCCGCGATTGGCGTATGGCTAAGTCGTCATGCTGGCTATGCAAAAATGGCTAGCTCAGGCAGATTCCTCATCAACGAGACGACTTGTCTGTCAGCTGACTAGACGCGGTTGGAACGAACATGGGCCGAAAAAGGGCGAGCGTGCTGCTGTCCAGCGACATCAGGAATTGACGCCCCCCCTGACGACGCGGAGAACTGCCCCCTCGTTTGGCTTGGCCCGCTGCTGGCCATATCTCTTTATTCGGCTGACACTGGCCGTTTCTTCGTCGTGACCTAATGCTTCGAAGACGTCACGCGTAGTCGCGGTCAAGCATGGCCGCAGGCCACCGGCAAAGCCGGCGCACTGCGTGCTTGACGACGGCGACCACAGCGCCACCGGAGGGCGGTGTCAGCGTCATGCTGCTGCGGTCTTCGGGCGAGGGTTGGTGCACTCGACCGGTCCAGGGATGGTAGGATGCTCTCCGCTCTCTGGTTCTGATTATCCCAGGCGATGGATCGCGCAGGCGCCATTCGCGCCTTCAACCACGCTGTGGTCGAGACGCTCCGCTCATCGGCGACCGCGCCGGTGAATGTCAGCCACGTCTTCTATTATTCTTACGATTCCGGTGGGCCGTCGCCGAAATGCGAGCACGTCAAATACAGTTGTCCGACGAGCCTGCCTCCGGGATTCTGCATCGACCGCATGATCGATCCGTCCACCGTCGATCTGCTGCCGGCGTCGCCGTGGCGGTCGCCGGCGCGGCCCGCTAGGCGTCGCCCTGGCCCAGACCGGCTCGTCCATGCACGCCATGAAGGACACGCCGGCATGTCGGCGTCTGGAGCCAAACACGGCCAGGGGAACCGGCGCGATCAAGGCCATCGATCCAAAACCGGCGCGCCCGCCTTGCAGCACGGTCCAATCCCCACCGTCTCCTGGCCCGCCATCCTGGACCGTTGCCGAATATGGCGGCACGGGTATGATCTCTCTAAAGAGACCGGCCTGAGATCAGGCACGCTCTATCCCTTGCTGATGCGCCTCAGTGAGCAAGGTTTGCTGGAGTCGCGCTGGCAAGATGCGGAGCGCCCGGGCCTGCCGCCTCTCCATGTCTACAGGCTGACCGCACGAGGGCTGGCTCTTGCTCATGAACAGGAGA
>JAQGHW010000741.1 GCA_028291505.1 Rhodopila sp.
AGCTCGTGCATGCCGCGCTGCACGATGATGTCGCGCCAATGATCCGACAGATACGGATGCAGCGCCTTCAGACTGGGCACCGCCGGATGGATGTCGCAGTCGATACCGCCGATTTCGATCACGCTCATGAACGTCTCCCCGTTCGGCCCCTACCCACCGGCAAACTTCGCCAGCAGCCGCACATGTGACCGGATCCCGTGATGGAAGCACGCCTCCTCGAACTTCTCGTTCGGGCTGTGCACCTGGTCGTCGTCTAGCCCGAACCCCATCAGCAGCGAATCCACCCCCAGGATCGAGCGCAGCGACGTCACCACCGGGATCGATCCGCCGCTGCCCATCAGCAACGCCGGCCTACCATACTCATCCCCCAGCGCTGCCAGCGCCGCTCGGACATACGGACTGTCGACATTGACCTCGATCCCCGGCGCCCGGGCGAAATCGGCGAACGTCGCGGTGGCACCCGCGGGCAAACGATCAAGCACGAACTGCTTGAACTGCTCCATCACCGCGTCGGGATCCTGGTTCGGCACCAGCCGGAACGACACCTTGGCCGATGCCTCCGACGCGATCACCGTCTTGCTGCCGGCACCGGTATAACCGCCCCAGATGCCGTTGATATCCGCGGTCGGGCGCGCCCATAGCCGCTCCAGCGCCGAGTAGCCACGTTCCCCGACCGGCGAGGACAGGCCAATGCCGCCCAGGAACGCCGCCTCGTCGAAGCCCAGCGCGTCCCATTGCGCCCGCTGCGAATTCGAAACCGGTGAGACCTTGTCGTAGAACCCCGGCAACTGGATGCGCCCGTTCTCGTCCTGCAACGCCCCCAGGATCTTGGTCAGCGCATTGATCGGGTTCAGCGCCGACCCGCCGTACAGTCCGGAGTGCAGGTCACGGTTCGCCGCCTTCAGCGTCACCTCGGCATAGGTCATGCCGCGCAACCTGGTGGTGATCGCCGGGGTCTCGACGTCCCACATCCCGGTGTCGCTGATCAGCGCCACATCCGCGACCAGGTCCGCTTTGTGCTCCCGCAGAAACGGATCGAGGTTGATCGACCCGACCTCTTCCTCGCCCTCGATCAGCACCGTGATGCGCGCCGGAATGCCGCCGCCGGCGGTGCGCCAGCCCCGCAGGGCTTCCAGGAACATCAGCGTCTGGCCTTTGTCGTCGACCGCGCCACGAGCCACGTAGCGCTTGCCGCGCGGGCCATCGACCAGTTGCGGGTCGAACGGATCGCTGTGCCACAGCGACAACGGATCGACCGGCTGCACATCGTAGTGCCCATAAAACAGGACGTGCGGTCCCTTGTAGTCCGCCGGCCCGGCATGCTGAGCGACAACCACCGGATGGCCCGCGGTAGGCCGGACCGACGCCTCGAACCCCAGTCCGCTCAGCTGGGCGCGCCACCACTCGGCCGCCTTGACGCAATCCGCCGCATGCGCCGGCTGCGCGCTGATCGATTTGATGCGCAGCAGGTCGAACAGGTTGGCGCGCGAGGCTGCCAGGTGGGCATCGACATGGTCCAGCACCGTGGCGATGGTCGATTGGTTTGGGGCCGCCATGAAAGTCTCCCTGCTCAAGGACCCATCACTACCCCATCCCCCCGGACGCGTCATGTGGCGAGGCGTCCGAAGATGCGTCTGGTGACGACGCGCCACAACATGCTTAGGATTCGCCTCCATGCATGTTTGCCTGATCGTTCCCGGTCCGCTGACCACGGTATCCGGCGGCCACACCTATGATCGCCGCATGGCGGATGGCCTGCGCGCACTGGGACACGACGTGCGGGTCATCGAGCTGGGCGGACGTCTGCCCGACCCCGACCAGGCCGCGATCTACGCCGCTCGTACCCACTGGGCCGCGCTGCCAGCCGATAGCGTGAAACTGATCGACGGACTGGCACTGCCTGCCTTCGCCGGTCTGCCGCTGCATCAGGTGACGGCACTGATCCATCACCCCGCATCGCTGGAAACCGGCGTGCAGCAGGAGACCGTTCAGCGGCTGCACGCGACCGAGACCGAGATGTTCCGCGATCTGCCGCGGCTTGTCGTGACAAGTGACCAGACGGCGGATCGCGTGACCCGGGAATTTGGCGTCGTGCACGAGCGCGTCAGCGTCGTCATTCCCGGCATCGACGCCCTGCCGCGCTGCCAGGGGTCGCCGGGACCAACCTGCCAGATCCTCTCCGTGGGCGCCCTGATCCCGCGCAAGGGCCACGACGTGCTGCTGCGCGCGCTCAGCCGGTTGTTCGACCTCGACTGGGAATTGACCATAGCCGGTTCGGCTGATCGCGATCCGGTGCATGCCAACGGACTGCACGCCCTGGCGGAGGACCTGAACGTCGCCCACCGTGTCCGCTTCGCCGGTGACGTGACGGACGCGCTGTGGGCGGGCACCGATCTGTTCGCGCTGACATCGTATCTGGAAGGGTACGGCGTGGCGGTGGCCGAGGCGTTGCGCCGCGGCCTGCCCGTCGCGGTGACCAACGTCGGCACGGTGCCCACGCTGGTCGGGCCGGAGGCAGGCGTGGTCTGCGCGCCCGGCGACGTCGAGCAATTGTCGAAGGCGCTGCGCCGGCTGATCTTCGACCGTTCGTTGCGGCACGACCTGGCGGAAGTCGCATGGCGATCCGGCCAGTCGCTGCCGTCATGGAACGAACAGGCCACGCGCCTCGCTGACGTGCTGGCGGGTTAGCTGGCTGGGTGGTGGGACGTTCACGGTGGAGATGCTTCGCTTGACGTTCGACCGTGCTGTATCTGCCTTTCTGTAGCTACAGGAAGGTCGCTTTGCGTTGCCTCCACACCATGCCCCTGGTCCCTGGTGGTCCGACCCCGACGCTTGACTCCCGGGCGTTGGGTGAATCGGCCCACCAAACCACGCTCTAACCTGATCGCGCAGTCGACGCGCCTTGCACGTTCCGTTCGGCGCGATCACCCTGAAACGGGAGGACCGGAAAATGCTGCTAGGTGCGATCGCCGACGACTTCACAGGTGCCACGGACTTATGTTCGATGCTCGTCCGAGGCGGCATGAGAACCGTGCAACTGATCGGCGTGCCGTCACCCGATCTACCAACCCCCGACGCCGACGCCATAGTCGTCGCCCTGAAATCACGCACCGCGCCGCCACGCCAGGCAATCGACGAATCCCTGGCGGCGCTGAAGTGGCTGCAGGCCGCCGGCGCGCGTCAGTTTTTCTTCAAATACTGCTCCACCTTCGACAGCACCCCACGGGGCAACATCGGACCCGTCGCCGACGCCCTCATCGCCGCCCTCGACTGCGGGTTCGCGCTCGCATGCCCGGCGTTCCCGACCAACGCGCGCACCGTCTACCAGGGCCACCTGTTCGTCGGCGGCGCCCTGCTGAACGAAAGCGGCATGGAGAACCACCCTCTTACGCCGATGACCGACGCCAACCTCGTCCGCGTCCTGTCCCACCAGACCGAGGCCACCGTCGGCCTCGTCCCCTTCGTCACCGTCGATCAGGGCGCCCACGCCATCCGCGACGCGATGACCCAGCTGAAGGAGCGTGGCCGCCGTTACGCCATCGTTGACGCCATCACCGACGCGCACCTCATCGCGATCGGCGAAGCCGCCGCGAGCCACGCACTGATCACCGGCGGATCGGGCGTGGCGATGGGCCTGCCGGCCAACTTCCGGCGCGCCGGATTGCTGTCGGAAGCGATCGACCCGGGCGCACTGCCGACGCTCGACGGTCCAGGCGCGGTCATCGCCGGATCATGCTCGCGCGCGACGCTGGCGCAACTTGGTTACGCCCGTGCCCATCTGCCGGTGTTCGAGCTCGACGCGCTCACGACGCCCGACGCAGCTGCACTAAGCGAAGCCGCATTGGCCTGGGCCCGCGGCAAAGTCGGCGACAAGCCGGTGGTCATCGCCGCCTCCGCACCACCGGAGAAGGTCGCGGAACTGCAGTCGCGCCTCGGCCGGGAACCGGCCGGCGCATTGATCGAGGACGCCGTCGCACGCATCGCGCAGGGCCTCGTCGCCCACGGCGTGCGCAAGCTCGTCGTGGCGGGCGGCGAGACCTCCGGCGCGGTCGTGGGACGGCTTGGCGTGCGCAGCCTGCGCATCGGTGCGGAAATCGATCCAGGCGTGCCCTGGACCTACGCAGAGGGCAGCGGACC
>JAQGHW010000744.1 GCA_028291505.1 Rhodopila sp.
CTGATGGCAAGGAGACTACCAGCCTTGCTGCCCCGTCATCGTGGACAGCCGAAGCTTCGACCGATGACGGACTCACCATCCCCAAAATGGGCTTGGACCAAGGCACCGTTCGAATCTTGCCCAAAACCGATCCCATCATTCCAGAAGCTGTGAAAATGACCAAACGCATCGTGTTTATCGGCAATTGCCAAATGGAGGTCATGCGGGGCCTGTACGACAAGTTCGTCGCCGGCATCACCGGTGACGAGACCTTTTTCCTGCCGGCGTGGACCGAACTCGACGATAACGGGACGAAAATCCTCGAGACCGCCGATTTGCTGGTGGACCAAGTCCAGAGCTTCTCCCGCGAAATCGTGCTGCCGCCCGCGATCGCCGCGGTGCGCCGCGTCTCTGTACCCTTGGTGTCGGCCAGCTTCCTGTGGCCCTTTGCCGGCTCCCCGCATCCGTCCAACGCCGACTCCCCGTTTCTGAAGGGGGGACCGTATCCGGGTGAACTCGGTGACGGCTTCCTCAATCGGCTTATCAAGGAGGGCGTTCCCGCCGACCGCGCTCTCGAACAATATCGCCGTCACGATCTGGGCGGCCCCGCGGCGCTCGATAGGCGATACGAACTCATCATCGACCAGCAGCGCCTTCGGGATCAGGGGTGTAATTTTCTTATCGCCCCCGAGATAGAAAAATATTTCCGCAAAGAACATCTGTTTCTCAGCCCGCATCATCCCGGGCTTCGGATTACCCGCGCGTTGGCCGCGCAGTGCCTCTATCACATGGGCGCTCCGCAGCGCTGCATCGAGATGCTGATCCGTGAGCTCAAGCGTTCGCCGTTTCCCCCGGATGAACTGCCAGTACATCCAGAGGTGGCCAGGCATTTCAAGCTTGAGTATCTACGTCCGGACACCGACTTCGATTCACGCGGCGAAGGACGATTTACCTGGGAGCAATGGGTCCTTCGTTATTTGAATTATGCTTGGAGCCCAGAGCTTTTTGAGGGCTGGACGATCGTCGGCTCCGACCCGACGCGGGCACGTAAGTTGTTGTCGTCCGTTGTCGAGGAGTTACCACAGTCGCCTCTGGCCCACGCCGCGATGGCAAAGGCGCTGCTGGCGTTGCATGAATATGAACCGGCGTTATCCCACATAACCGAGGCGGTTCGGTTGGCGCCAAGAGAGCCCGAGTTCACACGGACCGGGGCCTTCATTGCATCTCGCATGGGTCGTCGCGCCGAAGCGGTGAAGTTCGCGAAGGAGGCCGCGACCTTCGATGCCGGGAACGTCGGCAACCTCCAGCTGTTGGCGAAGCTCCAGGAAGACACAGCCGATTTCGCAGCGGCGGAGGAAACCCGCAGAATATCCGTGGAGCTTCGACCGAATATGGCCGGGCTTTGGGGCGATCTCGGGACAACGCTCGCCAGCCTCGACCGCCTGGACGAAGCGCTTGAGTCTTATCGGCGCGCTCGGGAGCTTGCCCCGAATGAGGCAGGGGCGCATTTCGGCACCAGCCTCGTCCTGGCCCGGCTCGGCCGCACCGAAGATGCGATTTTGGCGGTGGAAACCGCCATCCGGTTACGGCCCGGCGTGGCGCCTTATCTCTCCCACTTGGGCCATCTGCTCCTCCGGGTCGCGCGGCGGGAGGATGGGATCGCGGCATTCAAGAAAGCCTTGGAATTCGATCCCGGCAATGCGGGGATCCATAACCTGCTAGGAGATTTGATGCTGAAAGATCATCTCTCCAAAGAGGGTCTTTGTCATGCGATGAAAGCCGCCGATAGCGCGCCCTCGGTGCCGCAGTACCAGGTCAGGGTAGCCCATTTGCTCACGCGCCACCTGAGGTTGGTCGAAGCGATCGAGGCGTATCGGCGTGCGATAGCCCTGATGCCCAACGACCGGACATTGCATTCCGAACTGGGAGCCTTGTTCGTCCGCTTGGATCGCCTCGAGGAAGCTGCGTCCGAACTGAATTTGGCCATCGATCCCGTCGCGCCCACCGGAAAGTCGGTGTTCGATCTCGGCACCGTTCTGATGCGCATGGGTAGGTTCACGGATGCCAAGGAGCTGGTCGACGCAGTCGTCAAGTTGCAACCGGATGAGGCGCAACTGCGTGTCCTGCAGGCGGAAATTGAGGATGTGATCGCCGGTCGCCGGTTCGCCGCAGTCGGATCGAAGTTTGTTGCGATCCAGGTGGATGAAATCGTTCCCGCCATGGAATTCGTCGCACCCGCCTGCGTGCAATATACGAACTTTCAGGAGATGAACCCCACCTTTGGAACTCACCACGTGGATAATCTGTACGTGGAAAAGAGAAGATGGGTTCCCGCCGTAAGCCTGTGCCAGCTTCCCGAACACGCTCGGCTGGCTGTTCCAAACGGCGAGGAGTTCATCGCCATTGCGGGTACTCAGATTCTCGTTGAACAGGTTCGCCGTGACTGGCCCGATGAAAATCTGACCGATGCGCTTGCCGCGTGCACCGAACATGCAACAATCACTGAACCAGCCGTCTTGATCGGACGCTATGGCATCCGGACATGGGGACACTGGCTCGGGGAACTCCTGCCGAAGATCGTTGCGGTTGAGTCGAAGTGGCCCGGTCGGTTCCGCTACATCCTGCCTGACCGGTTCGGATACGATCCGGTGCATGTGACAGCGATGGAATCGCTTGCTTACTACGGCCTTGGCAAGGACCGGCTCATTCTGGTTGCTCCCAGGACAACGTATACCTGCTCGAACCTCTATGCCGTTACCTCCGCTTGGTCCGCGGAGCGCGCGCTGCACCCCGAAATCGCCGCGCTGATGCGTGAGCTTGGTTCGCGGGAACGAGAGCCGGCTACGGGATGGCTCAACGCCGCCTTGCTGCGACGTTCTACAAGGACAAGGAACATACAGAATATATCCGCGGTAGAAGATATCCTCGTTGCCGACGGCTTCGCGATCGTGGACATTGAAAGGCTGAATTTCCGCCAGCAAGTCGATCTGTTCAAGAACGCAAATGCTATCGCCTGCGTGCTCGGCTCGGGTCTGACGGGTTTGATGTATGCCCCACGTGGGGTCAAGGTTTTGACGATGGCTCCAGGAGAATGGGGGGATCTGTTTTTCTACTCCATGATGCAGGAGCGTGACGCGGTTTTCGTCGATGTTCGCGGTCGGACGGTCGCGACCGATCGGGACGGCGTTGGCACATCCGGATTTACGGTTCCGACCGAGGCGTTGCGGGCTGGCTTGCGCGCGATCGGGTTGGAGAACGAAGCGGTCGCCGCGGAGGTCCCGCTTGCCCGTGAAACCTTTGGCTCCGCCGCGGCATGATCTGGTTACTGTGTTGGAGGCCGGAATATTCAATATCGCGACGCCGTCGTCCGCGGATCGGACCAGAGGGTCGGTGGCGACCGTTGCCTACCTGCCGTGGCTCAGCGGCGCGCTTGCGCCAGGCGCCGGCGGGATCATTCCAAACAGACACCTGTCATCTGTTACAGCCGCGCGTCAGCAGCGCAACGTGAACGACCCGACCCGATCACGGCGCCAGAATGAACGCTGCCGACCTTGTCGTTGACAGCGACCATCTACGATGCGATGTAATCGCACCTGTGCTCCTGGAGTTTTTTGACTTCCATACGGTGGCCATTGTGGTCATGCCGGACCCTTGCTCGAAGCGAACTTGGAGGTTTGCCTATGAACAACACTGCTCGCCGCGTAAACGCATTGGCGAAACAACTTGGCAGCCGACGGTATCTCGAGATCGGTGTATTACATGGTAACACATTCCGCGACGTAGAGATCCCGGAACGAACGGCCGTTGATCCCGGTTTTGGATTCGACACAAGCGAGTTGGCGAACGAGGTAACCCGTTTCTTCAAGCAAACAAGCGATGACTTCTTTGCGGAGGCGCCAATTTTTCCGCCGTATGACCTCGTGCTGATCGATGGGATGCATACGTTCGAGCAAGTCGTACGGGATTTGTCCAACGTATTGGTGCGCACACACCAGCGGTCAGTGATCATTCTTGATGATACCGTTCCCGACGACGTCTATTCCACCGTAAAAGATGGTTTGGCGTCTTACAGACACAGAAAAACCGACAGCGCGCCCGCCCGCGGTTGGCAGGGCGACGTCTATAAAACACTGTTCTACATTCACGATTTCTTCCCCAGCCTGAATTATCGTACAATCGTTCGCGACGGCAATCCGCAGACCTTGGTTTGGCGGGCCAACGGTGTGCATCGATCACCGGTATTCGATAACCTTGAGCGGATTTCGCGCTTGGACTATTTCGAATTGCAGGACAATCTGGCAGTTCTGCAGCCGGCTACCGAAGCCGAGGCCATCGCCTTGTGCGTCGCGGAGATACAGGCGCTGTAGCGGCAGCGCCCAGGTGGGGGCAAGGGAAGCACCGGGAAGTGCCCATTAGGATGAACCGCGAAGCGTCGTAGTGCCTCAGGACTGATGGAGATTCGCCTTGGAGAACAGCCTCGACGCATATGGAATCCTGAACGGGACAGACAAAAGTTCCCTGAACCATGACTATCTGCGCCATTATGAGCGGATTTTGGAGCCCTTCCGATCCGAGCCGATCACGTTGTTGGAGATCGGCATATTCCACGGTGCTTCGCTCAACATGTGGTCCAGCTATCTGGAAAAGGCGCTCGTTGTGGGTGTCGATATTCGACCAGAGTGCGCTCAATACGCAGGTGGCCGCCGGGAGGTCGAAATTGGATCTCAGGCCGACAAGGAATACCTTGCTGACCTCGGGCGCAGACGGCAACCACACGTCATCGTAGATGATGGCTCCCACCAGGCCGACCACGTGATCCTTACGTTCCGGACTTTATACCCACATCTGCGGCCCGGTGGTATCTACATCGTTGAGGACATGCACTTTCACGCCGGCGCTGGGGCCGCGCACTGGCGCGGCTCATCCGATGCGGTCCCGCAGGATCTGTTCCTGCGCATCGCGAGACTCGTCTCGTGTCCCGAAACCGAGGGGGACGAGGAACGCGGTCTTGCTCGAATGACTGACAGTATCGAGTTCTTTTGGGGTGGCGTTGCTGTACGGAAACGGCCAACCAAGAATCGCGCGGATGTTGCAGTGCGCCGCGGCCTCGTCGAGCGTGCGAACCAACCGAAAATCTGGAGCTGGTACGCGTTGCATGCGTTCAACAACACGGGCGATCTCGCTGAAGCCGTGGAATGCGTGCGTCGAGCGATTGATCTGGAGCCCAAGAACCCGGAGCATCAGGATATGCTAAGTGTCATCCTTGAGCACGGATCCGACCCCGCGGGCGCCCTTGTGGCGGCTGAAGATGCGTCTCGCCTAAACCCCGCCGACAATCGGCTCAAGGCGCGGGTCGCGGCGTTACGGTCTCGAATTTAGGCCAAGGTCGTTCACATGGCGATGTCCTGAGACCCGCCGCGTGCGTGGGCGGTGGTGGTCGACGGAACGATTTTCTTCATCGACCGGCAGTGCCGACTGGCTGTCCTTTGCCCAGTCTGGCACAGACGCCTCCCCGCGCCGCGGCGATTTTATCGACCGTGAAGCGCCCGAGGGGCAAAAAAGGGGCGAAAAAAGCGCCCGTAAACTCACAACGTCCGGTATACTCTCGGTGAGGGCTTGAGGTTAGTAGATGGAACATGTGCGAACGATCCTGCAAGGTGAGCAACCCAATAGCGGTCGGCACATCTTTCCGGTCATCTGGTCGGAGACGCGGCGGGCGCAGTTGCGTCGCACCGCGAGCGGTGAAATCGCAGGCTATTCATCCATCGATCGGGTGGTGTCCCAGTATCTCCTGCTTTGCGCCGATGGGCAGTTCGATGACGCTGAAATCGGGATCCTCGACGTCCTCCGCTACAACATAGACGTTGCACCAAAGGACGGTGAGGTATTTCTCAGTCTGCTGAACGCGCTATTCGTCGTTCAACGGCTTGATCTTGTCGGAGCATTGCTACGGGACCGGTTCGGATTCCCTGGCGACGTCAACCTGGCGTTCAGCGATCTGGGCCTCGGTATGGGCCTTCTTCGATGGGACATATCGCCCGGTGGCGAGCATCGGTTCGTATTCGATTCAGCCGTACTCCGCGATGATAATACACGGAACGAGATACTGAACTTCTTTTGGGAATTTCCCCTCATGGCGCACTACGCCGCGCAAGGGGAGAAAGAGAGCGGCAGCGTCCTTTTCAATCGCGGCGACATCGGCCAGAAGCCAGGCTTGGCATACTGCGACAATCGGCCGGACTTTTTTCTGATACCCGATGCCGGCTTCGTGCCGAGTCAGGGATATCGGTGGGCGCGGCAGGTACTCGAAAAGAAGCGAATACCTTGGCAAGATCGAACCCAGGTCGCGTTCTGGCGCGGCGCAACGACCGGAATGAAACCCGGACCACGTGAATGGCGCGCGTTGGAACGAATCAAGCTGTGTCAGATCGCCCGGGCTCATCAGCACACCGGACTATTCGACGTTGGTATCAGCACGCTGACCCAGATCTCCGACCCCGAGGTGATCAAGGAGGTAATGGACTCCGGTCTGGTACTCGGACGCGTACCCTGGGAGGATTGGGGTCGTTACAAATACTTGATCATGATTGACGGCAATTCCAGCCCGTACTCTAACGTGATCCAAGGATTGCTGACCGGCAGCCCCATTTTGAGAGTTGAATCAAGCCGAGCACTTAAGCAATGGTTCTACTCGGAGTTGGTGCCCTGGCATAACTACATACCTATCGCGCCAGACATGTCGGATCTCGTCGACAAGGTCCGCTGGCTCCGCCGTAACGACGAGTTCGCTCGGAAAGTCGGCGAAAATGGCCGCGCGTTCGCCGAGACAATGACCATAGAACGAGAACTGCAACGAAGTGTGCCGGTGATTTCGTCGGCATTCAGGTACTTCAGAGACCCGTCGGCATACACATTGCCATTTGGTATGCCGCTCCCGCCCACATCCGACACAGTGATCCCCTCCCAGGCAAAGGTGCAGGGCGACCCGAACAAGGATTCTGTGGCGATGCCAACCATCGGCGTTTCGCCAAAGGAGCATATCGAGATGTCATCCATCGACGACCTTCTGTCCAGGAAGCGGGAAATCGAAGCGAAATTTACCGAACTTGGCGATTCCGAGGTGCAGAGGGAATACATGTCCCTTCTTCGGAAGATCGACAGGGACTGTTGCGGCATCCTTGACTTCCGCTGGCCTGGCGTTTCTTCGCCGTTCTACATGCGGTGCGGTTCCTCCGACCTGTCGAATTTTGGCCAGATGTTTATCAACAAGGAATATGGTTTTCCTTTGGATTTCGTGCCTGCGCGAATCTTGGACCTGGGAGCCTATGCCGGCTACGCCGCCGCCTACCTGGCCAAGCGCTTCCCTCACGCCGAGATCGTCAGCATCGAGCCATCCCCGGCCAATTTCCAGATGCTGACGCTGAACACCGCAGCATACAGCCGTATCCGTCGATTCAATGTTGCGGTGTGGGGGCATACCTCCAACCTTGACGTCGCCAGCACGGTTGGTGGCGATTGGGGCGTTCGACTGACTGAGTCAGATGATCGCGGAACCGGGCTGCCGGCGCTTTCAATCCCTGATATCCTGAAGCGCGTCGGGTGGGACAGGGTCGATTACCTGAAGTGCGACATTGAGGGTGCGGAGTTAAGCGTCTTCGACGAAACCGGAGCCCTGATTGCGGGCATGGTTCAGTGCTGCACCGTCGAAACCCATGATGCGATAGCGCCCGGCAGCAGCCGTATGGTCAAGGCGTCGTTTCCCACCACCGATTTTATCAACAGCCGAAACGGCGAGTTTGAGGTTTTCGTCCGCCGGAATGCGTCTGCGGCAGGCAGTGGTGCTGTCCCCTCCGTCAGCGTGCTCCGGCCGGAGCGAGGTATCAGACCCATCTCACTAACGAACGTTCGGACCGAGGGCTGGGCATACTATATGTTTGATACGGACAGCTGCCAGCTCCACCCGGCCAAGCGGGGGGAGGCCCCCTCCGAACTCGCAACCACCGTGGACCTGAACGGGCACGTCGCGTTTGATTGCGCAGTGTCGGTTGAAAATCCAAATGGTCATGCGGTGGATTTCATTGTCGAAGTTCGCAGCCTCACCGACCAAGAGATCATCTATACCTGCATAACAGCCACCCCTGGGGCCACACACCGATGGAACGTTCCATTGGGCGCGCC
>JAQGHW010000746.1 GCA_028291505.1 Rhodopila sp.
CGGCGACCTTCTACGCCCGCCTCCAGTCCTACCTCGACCGCTTCGGCGTCCCCTTCCGCGAGAACCCGCGAATAGTCCGAGGCCTAGACTACTACGGCCACACCGCGTTCGAATTCGTCACCACCAAGCTCGGCGCCCAGGGCACCGTCATGGCTGGCGGCCGCTACGACGGACTGGTCGCCGAAATGGGCGGCCCGACGACCCCCGCCGTCGGCTGGGCCGCCGGAATCGAACGCCTCGCCATGCTGATGGAAGCCGCCCCACCGGCCCCCTCCCCCGTCGCCGTGATCCCGATCGGGGACGCGGCCGAAGCCATCGCCATCGAAATCCTCCAATCCCTCCGCGCCAACGGCATCCGCGCCGAAATGGCCTACCGCGGCAACGTCAAGCGCCGCATGGAGCGTGCCAACCGCGCCGGCGCCCGCGCCGCTGTCATCCTGGGTGATGAGGACATCGCCAACGGCGTCGCCCAGGTCAAGGACCTCGCGACCGGCGTCCAGGAAGCCGTCCCCTTCGCCCACATCCCGTCCCGTCTCAGATGAGTCTCGCCCTCAAGCTCGACCGCATCGCCGCCCGCGCCGAAGAACTGCGCGCGATGTTGTCCGAAGGCATCACCGGCGAGGCCTACGTCAAAGCCTCGAGGGAGCTGTCCGACATCGAGCCCGTGGTCGCCCGCATCGGCGATCTGCGCGCCGCCGAACAGGCCCAGTCCGAGGCCGAATCCATGCTGGCCGACCCGGAAATGAAGGATCTCGCGGAAGCCGAACTCTACCAGCTGAAAGACCAGATCCCCGCCCTGGAGCACGAAATCCGCCTCGCCCTGCTGCCCAGGGACGAAGCCGACGCCCGCTCCGCAATCCTCGAAATCCGCCCCGCCGCCGGAGGCGATGAGGCCGGATTGTTCGCCGCCGAACTATTCACGATGTACCAAAAATACGCCGACAGCAAAGGCTGGCGGTTCGAGATCCTGGACTACGGCGACACCGGCCTGGGCGGGATCAAGGAAGCCACCGCCGAGGTCACCGGCCGCAACGTGTTCGCCCGGCTGAAATACGAGTCCGGCGTACACCGCGTGCAGCGCGTACCGGCAACCGAAAGCCAGGGCCGCATCCACACCTCCACCGTCACCGTTGCCGTGCTGCCGGAAGCCGAGGAAGTCGACGTCCAGATCAACGATGACGACCTCAAGATCGACGTCTATCGGGCGTCCGGCGCCGGCGGCCAGCACGTCAACAAGACCGAAAGCGCCGTCCGCATCACCCACCTGCCCACAGGCATTATCGTCGCGATGCAGGAGGAAAGAAGCCAGCACAAGAACCGCGCCAAGGCCATGAAGATCCTGCGCGCCCGCATGTATGAGCAACAGCGGTCCAGCCTGGCCGCCACCCGTTCAGCCGACCGCAAATCCCAGGTCGGCACCGGCGATCGCAGTGAGCGTATCCGCACCTACAATTTCCCCCAGGGCCGGGTGTCGGATCACCGCATCAACCTGACGCTCTACAAGATCGACCGCGTCATGCAGGGCGACCTCGACGAGTTCATCGATGCCCTCACCGCCGAAGACCAGGCCGCTCGACTGGCATCCGAGGAATGATACCAGCGGCCCGAAGGGCTGACTGGTCCCCACGCGGGGTTGGCGGGGCGGCCGCGTGCAAAATTAATCCACCCGGCGTCATCGGCGACAGCGCATCACCCGACGCCATGACACAATCCCGCGACCCCAATACGCCACCATCAACGACGATCGCCATGGCCCTCTGGCAAGCCGCCGCCCGGTTGGACGGCATTGCCGACAATCCCCGCCTGGAAGCCCGCCTGCTGCTCGCCCATGCCCTCGGCCTCACCCGTAACGACCTGATCCGCGACCCCAGCCGTCCCGTCGATCCCACCGCCATCGACGCGCTGCTCGCTCGTCGCACAGCTCACGAACCGCTCGCCCTGATCGTCGGACATCGCGAATTCTGGAGCATGGAGTTCGCGGTCTCTCCGGCCACCCTGATCCCCCGCCCGGACTCCGAAACCTTGATCGAGGCGGCGCTTACAGCCTTCACCGGTCGCCCTCCTCCCGGGAAAATGATCGATCTTGGCACCGGCACCGGCTGCCTGCTGCTGGCATTGCTGAAGGAGTTTCCGGCAGCGTTCGGTATCGGCCTTGACCTTGGCCCCGATGCCGCCGCCCTGGCGAAAGCAAACGCCACCCGACATGGTCTGGCCAACCGTTCCGCTTTCGTCGCCGGCGATTGGACCAATTCAATATGCGGCCGCTTCGATCTGGTCATCGCCAACCCGCCGTACATCCCGGCTCACGACATCGAGACCCTGATGCCCGAAGTCGCCTGCCACGAACCCAAACGAGCGCTCGACGGCGGCCTGGACGGCTACGACGCCTACCGCGCGATCGTGCCCAACCTGAGGCACCAACTTGAACCAGACGGCGTGGCGATCCTTGAACTGGGCGTCGGACAGGCCAAGTACGTGACTGGTCTCGCGCGGGCAGCCGGCTTGGATGTGTCACTTCGCCTCGATCTGGCCAAAACCCCCCGCGCGATCATACTGACCTGGCCGAATCGTTGAAAAAAAGTTTGGCAGGGTCACCGGACGGGTGTACGGTAATCAAGTGGCAGGGGTGCTGCACGGCGGTGCCCCGGGTCGTGAAGGTTTAACTATACGGACCCTTCGCGTGCCATCACCAACGCCGATGGATCGTGGTTGGCCAAGGGAAGACCCCGGGGACGCTTTTTTGGGCGCCCGACACTCCCACCGGCCGACCGACAATGGGAAAGCACGACGGCAATAGTATGAACATGAAGCGCATGCGTGGCCGCAACCATCGCCCGGGTGGCAATGGCGGTGGCGGTGGTGGATCCGGCGGTGCGATCCGCCATCATTCAGGCGGTGGAGTTCCGCTCAATCGCAACCACGTCTTCGACAGCAACGGGCCAGAGATCCGTATTCGCGGCACCGCCCAGCAGCTTTTCGAGAAATACCTCCAGCTCGGCCGAGACGCGACAAGCAGCGGCGACAGAGTGACCGCGGAAGCATTCTTCCAGCACGCGGAACATTACTTCCGTATCTTGAACGCCATGAACCAGGCTCAGCAGCAAGGTCAGCCGAACGGTCAGGCGCAGCAACAGCAGCACCCGCAGTCCAACCAGCGCCGAAACTACCAGCAAGGCGATGGTTACCAGGGCAACGACGATGGCCAGGGGCAAGGCGATTCCGAAGACGCTGACCAGCGCAACGACCAACGCACCCCGGGTCTGGGCGACCAGCCCGAACCCCGCGAAATCCCCATCGCCGCCGCCCCGCCGGAGGGCTGACAGCCTCTAGTACCTGGTTCGGTCCCATCCCGAACCATTCGCCGCGGCTGGTATTCGTTCGGGTGGCCCCGGCCACGCGGAGCACAGCCACAGCCGCCGGATACTGCCTGGAGCATGATCACGCTGACTGGAAACACGTCGTGGTGTCCGCGTCATGGTCGGATTTAGCCAATGGCATCCGGATGAGAAAGCATTTGCAGCAAGGCAGAGAAGAATCTCCGCTGCACACCCGGCGAATCTGGAAAACTTCTCTGCGGTCTCTGCGCCCCGCTCCGCGCGCTCTGCGTCGAATCGCGGTTTTCGTCCAAACACCGGCAGTGCCGTATCGAATCAGCATCGCAGCGCGCAGACCGGAGAGCGCAGCGGCCCTGGCATCGAGATTAATTGGTCCGCCAGGATGCTGATAAGTGGGCGCGACGCCTCACGGTGAGGGATCCCCACCATGCGCATCAGGATAAGGCGCCATTTGAAGCAAGCCGTTCTTTTCACCGTCATGG
>JAQGHW010000755.1 GCA_028291505.1 Rhodopila sp.
GCACCCAGCAGCATTGACGCGATCGACACGATCACCACCAGGATCTGCCAGGCGCCGACCAGTGAGGCGAAGGAGGTGCCCATCACCCGCAGCAGCAGCGCCATCGCTGCGACCTTTGGCGCCGTGGCGAAGAACACGGTGACGGGGGTGGGCGCGCCCTCATACACGTCCGGTGTCCACATGTGGAACGGCACCGCGGACACCTTGAACGCCAGCCCGACCAGCACGAACACGATGCCGACCACCAGACCGGCCGATGCGCTGTTCGGCTGCAGCAGCAACTCATGCAGCGAAGCCAGATCCATGGTGCCGGAGAACCCGTACACCAGCGAAATGCCATACAGCAGCAGGCCAGAGGCCAGGCCGCTCAGGACGAAGTACTTCAGGCCGGCTTCGGAGGACCGTAAATCGTCGCGGGCAAACGCCGCCAGCACGTAAAGCGCCAGCGATTGCAGTTCGAGCCCCAGATACAGCGTCATCAGGTTCGACGCCGACGCCATGATCATCATGCCGACGGTGGAGAACAGCATCAGAACCGGGAACTCGAACCGGGCGATGCCCTGCGAGCGGTTCCAGTCCAACGCCATGATCGACGACAGCGCCGCACCGGAGATGATCAGGATCTGGTTGAAGGCGCTGAACGGGTCCGCCACGAACTGGCCATGAAAGCCGAAGCCGTTGGCGCCGGTCAGCACCAGCAACGCGGCGATCAGATAGCCGCCGATGGTGAACATCGTGCACATCATGGTGCTGTCCTGCTTGCGCAGCACACCGAAGACCAAGGTCGCCATGCCGACGCAGGCGAGGACGATCTCGGGAAGGGCCAATGTCCAGTTCATCAGTGCGTCCCGTTCATCAATGCACGATCGCGGCGAGCTTGGTTGTGGCGGCCAGCGCCGCGGTATGCTGCTGCACCAGCGCCCCCACCGTCGCGTCGAAGTAGCTGGTGAAGCTGGACGGGTAGATGCCCATCCATAGCGTCAGCACGATCAGCGGGGCGAAGACGGCCCACTCGCGCGGACTGAGGTCCAGGATGTGGCGCAGATCGTCGCGGGTGATGCGGCCGAAGATGACCCGGCGATAGAGGTAAAGCATGTAGGCGGCGCCCAGGATCATCCCCATGCCGCCGAGCAGGGAGAGCCAGAAGTTGACTTGCAGGGAGCCGATGATGACGAGGAACTCGCCGACGAAGCCGGACGTGCCGGGCAGGCCGATCGTGGCCATCATGAACAGCATGAACACCAGCGCGTAGGCCGGCATGCGGTCGGCCAGGCCGCCGTAGCGGGCGATCTCCCGCGTGTGGATGCGGTCGTAGACCACGCCGACGACGAGGAAGAGCGCGGCGGAGACGACGCCGTGGGAGAGCATCTGGAACAGGGCGCCGGAGATGCCCTGGACGTTGAAGGTGAAGATGCCGATCGTCACGACGCCCATGTGGGCGACCGAGGAATACGCGATCAGCTTCTTCATGTCCTCCTGCGCCAGCGCGACCAGTGAGGTGTAGATGACGGCGACGACCGACAGGGTGAACATGAATGGGGCGAAGGCGGCGGCGGCTTCGGGCAGCATCGGGACGGAGAAGCGCAGGAACCCGTACGCGCCCATCTTCAGCAGCACGCCGGCCAGGATGACGGAACCGGCGGTCGGCGCCTCCACGTGGGCATCCGGCAGCCAGGTGTGCACCGGCCACATCGGCACCTTCACCGCGAAGGAGGCGAACAGCGCCAGGAACAGCCAGTTCTGCATCCCCGCCGGAAACACCGTGTGCATCAGGGTCGGGATATCGGTGGTGCCCGCCTGCAGCCACATGGCGATCAGCGCCAGCAGCATCAGCACGGAACCGGTCAGCGTGTAGAGGAAGAATTTGACCGCGGCGTAGACCCGGCGCGGGCCGCCCCAGACGCCGATGATGAGGTACATCGGGATCAGCACGCCCTCAAAGAACATGTAGAACACGACGAAGTCGGTCGCGCTGAACATGCCGACCATCATGGTTTCCAGCACCAGGAAGCTGATCATGAACTCGCGGACGCGGGTCTGGATGGCTTCCCAGCTCGCCAGGATGCAGATCGGCGTCAGCACGGTGGACAGCAGCACGAACAGGACCGAGATGCCGTCGACGCCCATGCTGTAGCCGACCTTGTATTCGGGCAGCCAGGTGATGTGCTCATTGAACTGGAAGCCGGCTTCGGATGGGTCGAACTTGACCCACAACACCAGCGACAGCGCGAGCACCAGAAGGCTGGTCCACAGCGCTGTCCAGCGGGCGTTGGTGGCGACGACTTTCTCGTCCCCGCGCACCAGCATGATGACCAGACAGCCGACCAGCGGCAGCCACGTGATCAGCGACAGGATCGGAAAGCCGGCGGCGTTGGCGGTGGCGATTGCAAGGGGGGCGTTCATCTTGTCACCGGCTCAGCATGAAGATGCCGACCAGCACGACGACGCCGATCAGCATGGCAAAGGCATAGACGGCCAGGGAGCCGGTCTGGATTCTGACGATTTGCTTCGACCCGTCGGCGGTTAGCTCCGCCAGCCCGTTCGGCACGCCGTCGATGATGGTGACGTCGCCGACCTGCCAGAACAGGCGCGCGAGACGGAGCGCCGGCTGCACGAAGATGACGTTGTACAGCTCGTCGAAATACCATTTGTTCAGCAGGAGCCGGTAGATGCCGCCGAAGTTCTGCGCCAGGCGGACCGGCAGCAGCGGGTTGGCGATATACATCACGTACGCCAGGGCAATGCCGAGCAACCCGAGGACCAGTGGTGCGGCTTCAACCCAGCCGGGGACGTGCTCGATATCTTCCACAACCTTGTTGTTCGGGCCGTTGAAGATCGCGCCATTCCAGAAGTGCGGCCAGTCGGCGCCGATGAACCAGTTGTTCAATGCCCACCCGGCGACCACCGCGCCGAATGCCAGGACGACCAGCGGCCCAAGCATCACCCACGGGCTTTCGTGCGCATGCTCCAGCACATGGTCGTCGGCGCGCGACTTGCCGTGGAACGTCATGAACAGCAGCCGCCAGGAGTAGAACGCGGTCAGGAATGCCGCGAGCAGCGTGCAGATGAACGCATAAATTCCGATCCCGGTGCCCGAGGCGTAGGTGGCGGAGATGATCGCGTCCTTCGAATAGGACCCGGCCAGCGGCGGGATACCGGCCAGCGCCAGGTTGCCGATCCACATCACCGTGCAGGTCACCGGGATGATCTTCGCCAGCCCGCCCATCTTCCGCATGTCCTGCTCATCGGACATCGCGTGGATGACCGACCCCGCCGACAGGAACAGCAATGCCTTGAAGAAGGCATGAGTGATCAGATGGAACACCGAGGCCTGATAGGCA
>JAQGHW010000791.1 GCA_028291505.1 Rhodopila sp.
CAGACTGTCCTCCGCCACGCGACAGCCGACGGCATAGCCCTCGGTGACCACGCCGGCGGGCAGGGTGCCGCATTCGCGCAACGCCTGCTCGATCGTATCGATACGGACATAAGTTGCTTTCAGCCGCTGTGCCAGCAGGCGGGAG
This sequence comes from Rhodopila sp., assembly GCA_028291505.1. Classification (GTDB taxonomy): domain Bacteria; phylum Pseudomonadota; class Alphaproteobacteria; order Acetobacterales; family Acetobacteraceae; genus Rhodopila. The sequence continues at coordinate 146 of JAQGHW010000791.1, forward strand.
ATGGTGGATTTTCCGGTGCCGGGCAGGCCGCCGAACACGATCAACATGCTGCCTCCGACAAAAGAATTAACCGCACGCCGGCGGCCAGCGCGGCCTGACACAGATCGTTGTCGAGCGAGGCCAAGGGTAGACTAAGGCGCAGCGCCAGTTCCAGGTAGCAAGCGTCGTAAATCGTCAGGCCCCTGCCAGATGCGAGAGCCGATGTGGCACCAAAAGCCAGTGCGGCGGTTCGTTCGTCGATCTGGATCGGCAATTCCGCCAGAATCGCCAACGCCTGCGTCCGCTCCGCCAAGGTGATCCGCCCGCGCCGCTCGGCCTGCCAGAGAACGTTCGCGGTTTCCAGCGGCCACAGCCCGGGAGCCAGGGCGCCAACTTCACCCACCGCGGTCAGCAATTTTTCGGTTGCCGCGGTCGCCTCGCCTGGCAGAACCCAGGCGAGCGCCGCCGAACTATCCACGACGCACTGCATTACCGCCGGCCTTCGTCCCGATAGGATTTCAATTCGTCCCAAGTGAAAGTTTCGCCTCGGGCTGCGATACTTTGCCGCAGGGCGCGAAGTTTCTGAACCGCGGTTCGGCCCTTGTCGGCTTCAGATGCGACGGGAACAAGCCGTGCGACGGGCCTCCCGCGGCGCGTGATCGTCACCTCGAGGCCCGCCTCCGCCTGATCGACAAGGGCGCTCAGCCGGTTTTTCGCGTCGAACAGGTTGACCGTGTCCATGTCGGAGCTCCATCTAGCTTGATGACCTAGCTAGGCTTGGTAGGTGGCACTTTCAAGATCAATTCGGTTTAGCGAGCGGATGTCGGCCACGAATCCCGCCGACCGCCCGAAGACCTGTCGCATCTGCAGCAGCTTGGTCGACTTAAGAAAGAATTTGGAACCACGGATCAGCACGGATGAACAAGTGGACTGCCCGCTGTCAGTGATACACGAAGATACGCACAAATCGTTGCGTCACTTCAGTCAGGATCAACTTCTATCCGTGTTCATCCGTGGTTCCAAATTCTTGCCCGTTCACCCCTGTCGAAGACATCCAGGGGCCGTGACGCCAACGGAATTCAAATGCGGTTGCCCCGCCTTCCAGCTCGGGTCTCCCTTCCCCATCGGCTGCAACGGCTTTACCATGCAACCACACCGCAACGGGGGAAACCATGCACTGGACCGATCGCCGCGAACGCTACCGTCAGGCCCTGGCCGGCAACGCCTGCATCCACCCAGGTTCCGTGTATGACGCGATCTCCGCCCGCGTCGCCGAGGAGCTCGGGTTCGAGGTCGGCATGTTCGCCGGATCGATCGCGTCGTTCACGGTGCTCGGGGCGCCCGACCTGATCGTTCTGACGCTGACGGAGTTCGCCGCGCAGGCCTACCGTATCAACCGAGCGGGAAAACTGCCCCTGATGGTCGATGCCGACCACGGTTACGGCAACGCGCTGAACGTCATGCGCACGGTGCAGGAACTGGAGACGGCGGGCGTTGCCGGCCTGATGATCGAGGACACGCTGCTGCCGCGCGGGTTCGGCGAGAAGAAGCCGACGGTCATCTCGATCGAGGAAGGCGTGGGCAAGATGCGCGCCGCGTTGGCCGCCCGCGAAGACAGCACCCTGACGATCATCGGTCGCACCAGTTCGCCCTCCATCACCGGCCTGGCGGACGGCATCAAGCGGCTGAAAGCCTACGAGGCGACCGGCGTGGACGCACTGTTCATCGCCGGCGGGCTGACCCGGCACGACCTCGATTCGATCGCCGAGGAGATCAAGATTCCGCTGATGCTGGGCGGCGTGTCAGGGGACATGCAGGACAAGGAATACCTGGCCAGCCGAGGGGTGCGCATTGCCCTGCAGGGGCACCAGCCATTCTCCGCGGCGGTGAAGGCGATGTACGACACGCTGAAGGCGCTGCGCGAAGGGACCAAGCCGTCGGCGCTGCAAGGGATCGCGTCGTCCGAGCTGATGGCGAAGGTGACCCGCGAAGGCGACTACAAAAGCTGGACGGAAAAGTTCCTGGGATGATGGCACGTTTGGCCCGTACGCCGCGAACCCGCCGCGCCGCTACCGTAAGTCGTGGGTGGCCAGGACTGGCCCGGCCATGACACGGGGACTGTGCACACGGGACGGCCGGGAAATGCGGTACGCATGAAGATTCTGTCCGGCACGGCGCGACTCGCGGGCATTACGGGTTGGCCGGTCAGTCACTCGCGGTCTCCCCGCCTGCACGGTTTTTGGCTGGAGCGTTACGGCATCGACGGGGCCTATCTGCCGCTGCCGATCGATCCCGAACATTTTCCCGCCGCGATCCGCGGGCTGATGCTGTCGGGGTTCGCCGGGGTCAACGTGACCATCCCGCACAAAGTCGCCGCTTTCGGGATCTGCGACGAGGTGGACCGCTCGGCTCGGCGGGCCGGCGCGGTGAATACGCTGGTGTTTGGGAACGGGCGGATTACCGGCAGCAACACTGACGGCTGGGGCTTCCTGGAAAACCTCCGCGCGCATGGTATCGACCCGGCCGCCGGCCCAGCGCTGATCCTGGGTGCCGGAGGGTCGACCCGTGCCATCGCGGCGGTGCTGCTTGAACTCGGCGTTCGGGTGACCGTGGCGAACCGCACCCGCTCCCGCGCCGAGAAGCTCGCCGGCGAACTGCCCGGCCTGATGGTGATCGATTGGCAGATGCGCGATCATGCCTTGGCGGACCATGCGTTGCTGGTTAACACCACCTCACTCGGCATGGCGGGACATCCGCCGGTCGAAATCGACCTTGACCGCGGCGCACCCGGACTGACGGTCGCCGACATCGTTTATGTGCCGCTGGAAACCCCGCTGCTCGCGGCCGCGCGCCTGCGTCGGATCCGCTGCGTCGAGGGGCTGGGGATGCTGCTGCATCAGGCGGTCCCGGGCTTCCGCGCCTGGTTCGGCGTCGATCCGGTTGTGGACGATGCCCTGCGCCGCTTTGTGGCCGCCGACCTGCTGCCGGCGTGAGGGCACAAGCTTGCGGATAATTGGCCTGACCGGCGGCATCGGCATGGGAAAATCGACCGCCGCCGCGGCTTTCCGCCGAGCCCGGATTCCGGTGTTTGACGCCGATCTGGCGGTGCATCGGATGCAGGCGAAGGGCGGCCGAGCGGTGAAGGCGATCGAGGCGGCATTCCCGGGAACCACGCGGGACGGTGCGGTCGATCGTTCGGCGCTGCGCCACGCGGTGCTCGGTAACCGCGAGGCTCTGACACGGCTGGAGCACATCCTGCATCCGATGGTCGAAGCCGAAGAACGCGCTTTCGTTGGACGCGCGCGGCGGGCCGGCAAGCGCGCGGTGGTGCTGGATATTCCGTTGCTGTTCGAGGTCAAAGGCGACGAGCGGGTCGATACCGTTGTCGTCGTATCCGCCCCGCTGGCGATCCAGATCCATCGCGTGGCGAAACGTCGGGGCATGAGCAAGGTCGATGTCGAGGCGATCATCGCGCGCCAGATGCCCGATGGCGAAAAGCGCCGCCGCGCCGATCTGGTGGTGAAAACGGGCCTGTCGCGCAATCACACCTTGCGAATCCTCAGTCGCTTCATCCAGACACTTCGCGCATGATCCGCGCCGTTTTATTCGACACTGAAACCACCGGGCTGGACCCGCTGACCGGCGACCGCGTGATCGAGGTGGCGGCGCTGGAACTGATCAACGACCTGCCCACCGGCAAGCATTTCCATAAGCTGATCGATCCGCAGCGCGACATTCCGGCCGAGGCGTCTCGCATCCACGGGTTCACCAACGGCGACCTGGTGGGCAAGCCGCTGTTCGCCGACATCGCGTTGGGGCTGGTGGAGTTCTTTGGCGACAGCAAGCTAATCGCGCACAACGCGCCGTTCGACTTCGGTTTCCTGAATATGGAGTTCAGCCGAACCGGGCTGCCGGCGCTGGCACGGGACCGCATGATCGATTCGCTGGCGCTGGCGAAGGTCCGGTTTCCCGGGATGCCGAACAGCCTGGATGCACTGTGCCGGCGGTTTTCGATCGACCTTTCGGCGCGTACGACCCACAACGCGCTGCTGGATTGCAAGCTGCTCGCCGAGGTCTACGTCGAACTGACCGGCGGGCGGCAGCGCGGGCTGTCGCTGGCGGCTCAGGACGCGCGCGGGCCGGTGACGGTGTATGTGCACACCGGCCCTCGCACGCCGCACCCGATCATGCCGACCGAGGCGGAACTGGCTGCTCATGCGGCGTTTCTGGCCCGGATCAAGGAGCCGGTCTGGCTGCTGCCCTGACTTGGACTGGGGCTGGGCCGATTCAGGCCGCCCAGTGGCCCTCACGCCAAAGCCAGCCGTTACCCTGCTGCTGCCATTGGCCGGGCACCCAGGCGGCCGCCCCGGGCGGGACGGCCACATACTGCCCGCCCAGCCAGGTCCAGGGGTTGCCGCCGATTCCGCTGTAACGCCAATGACCTGGCTGCCAGACGGTCGGCACGGCACTGGCCGGCGGCGGTGGCACAAGCTCCGACATCGGCGGCGGAGGCGGCATCGGTGCGGTCGGAACCACCGTTGTGGGCGACGGTTGCACGATCACCTGGGTGGTCTGCGGCGGGGGCGAATCGCTGCATGCGGCCAGGCCCAGCACGGCCGGGACGAGCAGCGGCAACGCAAGAACGAAGCGCATGGTCTGACCTCCATTAGGGGCTGACGCGAAGGGGCGGGGATCACCGCGCCTTCGCGCCGGCGCGAGCATTCTAAAGTTGAAAATGCTCATGTTCTGTCGTGGTTTAAGCGTTTCACCCGGCGCGAGCATGCTTTGTGCCGGGTGAAATCCGTACGGGTAAACGTTTGGAGCGCTATCCGGTCTCGATTGGGTCTTTGGTCGGCCTAGCTGCGCCAGTGGCCGTCAACCCAGACATAACCGCCGCTGGCTTGTTGCGACCAATGGCCGGGCTCCCACACCGCGGCAGTCTGGGGGGCCTGCACATATTGGCCTTCTTCCCAGGACCAGGTGGTACCGGTCCAGGCCCAATGGCCGGCCTGCCAGCTCATGGTCGGTTGGGGGGGCGGGGGCGGCGCCATCTCCTCACGCGGCGGCGGGGGCGCGCTGGGCGCGATGATGATGGTTGAGTTCTGTGCCGAGGCCGACGCGGCCAAACCGATCACGGCAACAGCGGCAAGGGCGGGAATGCGGAAGCGACTTAAGTACAGATGGCGCATGGATGACTCCTGTTTTGATAAAAGGCAGGCCCGTCGCGGCAACGCAACGGCAGATTGCCTGCGCAGGCAAAGCTGAGACTCAATTAGGGCGCCGGTACGATCGATGAATGGGCAACGGAATCACAAGTCGTTGAGGATACGATAAGACACCGGACATTTGCCGGGGCGAAAGCATAGCCATTACGTATAGGGATCGGTTCTACGAGTAACGAAATGGTGTTTCGGGTCCCGGTGATCCAGGCGCCGGTGTTTCTCCCGGCTTTCCCTTGGGGGAATTTCTACCCGGCGCCGCGGCTTGGCGGGACCTCTGATGGGCGTGGAATACCGGCAAGGGCTGGCCGGACATCAGTTCGCAGGCGGTGCTGCTGAGGTGGCAGATCGGCGACAGGCCATCGTGCGTTCCGCGGACGGGAAATTGGGGAGGCCACGCAAGCTCCCCCCGTTATGGCACCGACGCTGCACGCCAGGCGTCAGGTTCGAATACCAACGCATCTCGAACGGCGACCAATTCGGATGGGGGACCGTCACGATTGTGAACTCAATCCCGCGTTCGCCGCCCCTGAGCGGCCCACCAAGCCCGAACAGCGGGCTCAAACCCGCCTCTCGGGGTTCTTCCCCAAACCTCCCCCAATCTCACCAACCATCGCGCTGCCGGTCGATGGGATCGACGCATCCAACATGGCGGCAGGCGGCCAGCGGGCACCTCCGTCTTCGGCATCGGATCGGCAGTCTACAAACCGAACGATACGCCGAAAATCGTCATCGTGACGGCTCTCGCACTACTTGCGGAGACGAAAGTACCTTAAAGCCCTGCACTGCGGGCGGGCGTGGTGACCAGATGTTTCATGCCAAAACCGATATCGTACTTTTGGCGCGCGCGATCCCGGTGAAACTCCACAGCAACACCCATCCTCACGCATAGAAAAATTCGGCTGCATCACCCCGCAATATCGTTCACGAATTCGTGATCCTGCTCCGGGTTGGTCTAATTTTTTGGTCCGCCCGGGGGCTACGGGTCATTGCTTCAAGGG
>JAQGHW010000865.1 GCA_028291505.1 Rhodopila sp.
CGCTACTCCCCGGGCAGAAAGTCTGGAGATTTCCTGCGCCATGGCCGTCAAGGATGTGAAGAAGGTTGTTCTCGCCTATTCGGGCGGACTGGACACCAGCGTGATCCTGCGCTGGCTGCAAACGACCTATGGGTGCGAGGTGGTGACCTTCACCGCCGACCTGGGTCAGGGCGAGGAACTCGGGCCGGCGCGCAAGAAGGCCGAGATGGCTGGGGTGAAGGAGATCTTCGTCGACGACCTGCGCGAGACGTTCGTCAAGGATTTTGTGTTCCCGATGTTCCGCGCCAATACGCTGTATGAGGGGCAATATCTGCTGGGGACCTCGATCGCCCGGCCGCTGATCGCGCAGCGCCAGATCGAGATCGCCGAACAGGTCGGTGCCGATGCGGTGGCGCATGGCGCAACTGGGAAGGGCAACGACCAGGTGCGGTTCGAGCTGTCGTATTATGCGCTGAAGCCGAACATCAAGATCATTGCGCCGTGGCGTGAGTGGGACCTGACCAGTCGCACCCGCCTGATCGAATTCGCCGAGAAACACCAGATCCCGATCGCCATGGACAAGCGTGGCGAGGCGCCGTTCAGTGTCGATGCCAACCTGCTGCACTCGTCGTCCGAGGGCAAGATCCTGGAAGATCCGGCGTTGGAGGCGGACGAAATCGTCTATCAGCGGACGCTTCGGCCGGAGGATGCGCCGGATCAGGCGACGGTGGTCTCGATGGATTTCCAGCACGGCGATCCGGTGGCGATCGATGGGGTGACGCTGTCGCCGGCGGCGATCCTGACGCGGCTGAACGAACTGGGGAAAGCGAATGGCATCGGCCGGCTGGACCTGGTCGAGAACCGCTTTGTCGGCATGAAGTCCCGGGGGGTTTATGAAACGCCGGGCGGGACGATCCTGCTGGCGGCGCACCGGGCGATCGAGAGCATCACGCTGGATCGCGAGGCGGCGCACCTGAAGGACAGCCTGATGCCGCGGTACGCCGAACTGATCTACAACGGCTTCTGGTTCAGCCCGGAGCGCCGGATGCTGCAGGCGCTGATCGACACCAGCCAGGCCAGTGTCGCCGGCCGGGTGCGGTTGAAGCTGTACAAGGGCAACGTGACCTGCATCGGGCGGGAGAGTCCGAACAGCCTGTATTCGATGAAGGTCGTCACCTTTGAGGACGACCAGGGTGCCTATGACCAGGTCGATGCGCAGGGCTTCATCAAGCTTAACGCGTTGCGGCTGCGGCTGGGTGCGATGGCCGGCCGGCGCGGTGGCAGCTTGTAGATTGGTCTGATCGGACCGGGCGGAAGCGATCCTTTCGTTTCGTCCGATTCTGACCTACCTGCGATGGCTGGAAAGGTGGTCCGGACCGGCCGAACCATGACATGCAGGATTCTGGAGCCCGCGAACGTGTATGTTCCGACCCATTTCAACGAAGACCGCATCGAGGTCCTGCACGAACTCATGCGTGGAATCGACCTCGCGACGCTGGTGTCGATGACAGCGGATGGGATGATCGCCAGCCATGCCCCGCTGATGCTCGACCCCGATCCGGCGCCGTACGGCACGCTGATCGGGCATCTCGCGAAGGCCAACCCGCACGCCCGATCGGCAGACCCTGGCGTCCAGACGCTGGTCATATTTCAGGGCCCGGACGGCTATATCACCCCCTCATACTATGCCGCGAAGCAGGAGCACGGGAAGGTCGTGCCGACCTGGAACTATACCGCGATCCATGCCTACGGGACGCTGGAGGTGTTCGACGATCCTGCCCGGCTGCTGGAAGTCGTGACCCGCCTGACCAATCGTCATGAAACCCGGCGTGCGCGGCCCTGGGCCGTTGCAGATGCGCCTGACGATTTCGTCCGGGGGATGCTGCGCGGGATTGTCGGCATCGTGCTGCCGATCACCCGGCTGGAGGGCAAAGTGAAGATGAGCCAGAACCGGCCGGCCACGGACCTGAACGGCGTGGTCGAGGGGCTGCGGCTCGATGGCCGGGATAGTCTGGCTCAGGCGGTGGTGCGGGCGACGTCAGGTTGACGCTTCTCATCCATCAAGCCTGACCGCTGGTTCGCCGCCGAATGGGTTTCCGCAATGGTCTGCCGAAATTGGCCAAATCAGCTTGTCTGGATTGCACCGCTTCGGTCGCAATCGGCGACTGTCGTTAGCCATGCCAGGGATTGCCTCGTGCGGCGCCTGTGGAGCCAGTCGCGGCTGATCGGGCAGCGAGACCTGCCTTGTCGACCAACGACACGCGGGTGGCCGTGCTACCGGGGGAGCGGGTGGCGAAAAGTGGGTCCTCGAAAGCGCCGCGCTTGACATCGTTATACTCAGTGTTAGCATAACCCACCATAATGCTCACAAAGAGCATTACACAGGAGGGTCCGATGTCCGCAACCGCACTGCTGGAACGCACTGCCCCGCTTTATGACCGGGTCAAGTCGCTGATCCCGCCGATCGAATGGCCGATCTTCGCCGATGATATCGACGCCATCCTGACGTTGAAACGCGAGCGGGACGCGGTGATCCTGGCGCACAACTATATGACGCCGGAGATCTTCCACTGCGTGGCCGACATTGTCGGCGACAGCCTGGCCCTGGCGCGGGAGGCGATGACGGTCGACGCCAAGGTCATCGTGCTGGCCGGCGTGCATTTCATGGCGGAGACAGCGAAGCTGCTGAACCCCGCCAAGACGGTGCTTATCCCGGATAGCCGAGCGGGGTGCTCACTGGCGGAGTCTATTACCGCGGCGGATGTGCGGTTGATGCGCGAACGGCATCCCGGGGTGCCTGTAGTGACGTATGTCAATTCGTCCGCTGCGGTGAAGGCGGAATCCGATATCTGCTGCACCTCCGGCAACGCCCGCAAGATTGTCGAATCGCTTGGCGTCGACAGGGTCATTATGCTCCCGGACGAATATCTTGCCCGGAATATCGCTGCCCAGACACATGTCAAGATCATCGCCTGGGCCGGCCACTGTGAGGTGCACGAACGTTTCACCGCTGCTGAGGTCCGAGCACTGCGTGCCGACTATCCGGGGGTCACGATCCTGGCGCACCCGGAATGCCCGCCGGAGGTGGTGGCGGAGGCGGACTACACCGGGTCCACGGCCGACATGTCCAGCTATGTGGGGCGTGAAAAGCCGCCGCGCGTGGTGCTGCTGACGGAATGCTCGATGGCCGATAACATTTCGGTGCATCATCCGGACGTTTCATTCGTGCGGCCGTGCAATCTGTGCCCGCACATGAAGCGCATCAC
>JAQGHW010000928.1 GCA_028291505.1 Rhodopila sp.
GCACGGGGGCGGAGCGTGGTCGCGACCGGCGGGGATCGGCCGTCACGAGCCTGGCGCTGTGGAATTCGCATGTCGCGCCACCTTCGTCCTAGTGGCAGGGGTGGTGAGCACCTACAGTCTGAGCGGAAGTGGCTGCTGACGCTGTGGACGCCGCAACCGCTTCCTCGTGCAGGCTTCGGGCACCTTCACCAGCGCCTTCGTGGTGACCGGCGGCATCGCCGTGCTCGGCGCGCTCGGCGTCGCCATCTTCGTCCGCCAGCCGCACGCTGAGACGGCCGAAGCCGCCAGCATGGCCTCGGTTTCGTCCCGGGCGCAGATGCTTTGAATCACCGACAGCTTGAAGTTCGGTCCTTTGCCGCCATAGTCCTGCCCCTTCGTCCCCGCACTTATCAATTGTGCAAGCAGACCTTCGGCGAAATGATGATCCCTGCGCGATTGGCGGCGCTCCGAACGGATGCTGCACGGGGCGGGGCTTCGAGAAAATTGAAAGCACTGGTAGATCGTGACGGCGCAAGAAACCGAACCATCATCGTCGGCGCGCGTGGCATCGAATAACTTCGGGAGCACAGGGAATGGACATGAGCCGCCGCGAATTCGCGATGCTTGCCGGCGGCGCCGCCGCCGCGATGGGGAGCCTGCCGGCACGCGCGATCGCCGCCGCTGATGATCCGGGTCTACCCTGGTACTGGACGATCAAACGCATTGGGCAGACGAACTTCAACGAGCGTGATCCAGAATTCGGCGATGTCGAGGCCTGGGCGGACTTCTGGGCGGCGGCCAAGGTGCAGGCGGTGGCGCTCTCGGTGTCCGGTCCGGTCGCCTTCTACCCGACCAAGGTGCCGTTCTTCCACGTCAGCAGCGATCTCAAGGGGCGTGACCTGTTCGGCGAATGCCTGACTGCGGCGAAGAAGCGCGGCATCCGCGTGTTCGGGCGGATGAGCCCCGACATCCAGTACACCGATCCTGAGCTGCTCGCCGCCCACCCTTTGTGGTTCCGCCGCGACCAGGCGGGCAGGCTGCAATTGCCAGCACCCGATATCGCCTTCACCTGCCAATTCAGCGGACAGTTCACGGACCAGCAGCCGACGATCCTACGCGAGCTCGTCTCGCGCTACGACATCGACGGCGTCTACATGAACGGCTGGCCGACTATGCAGGTCTGCTACTGCGAGAACTGTCGCAAGATCGGCGATCCCCACACCGAAGCATACAAAGTCGCGTTGATGGACAGCGCTACGCGGCTCACCGATCTCTATCGAGGCATCCTGGTCGGGAAGAAATCCGATAATTTTTACAGCTGTAACGTTGCTGGCGGCATGGAGGATTCGGGTCTGGATCAATGGGGGCTGACGCGCAACGCCAACTGGTACACGTCGGACAACCAGTCGCGCTCGCGGATGGACGAGCCAGTGTGGCAGGACGCGCAGCAAGTGAAGTACGCCCACGCGATGATGGGCGACCGGCCAGTGGCGGCGGTGACCGCCAGCTATACTCGCTCCGGCCAGACTATGTGGCGCCAGGTAACCGACAGCACCATCGAGCCGCTCACCCGCATGGCGCAGACCGCCGCAGCCGGCGGGGTCGTCTGGTACCATCATCTCGGCCTTGAGCAGGGCTTCAGGGAGGATCGCCGCTGGCAGCAGCACGGGATCGACTTTCTGAGCTGGCATGCCGCGAACGATGCCCATTTCCACAACAGCCGCTCGCTCGCCAATGTGGCGGTTGTGCTGCCGACCAACACGATGAGCCATCGCAAGGAGGAGAAGGGCAAAAGCACCGACTACCTGCAGGGCTTCTACGCTGCGCTGATTGATGCGCGTATTCCGGTCGACTTCATCCATGAAAATGACCTGACGCTACAACGACTGGAGCCGTACCGCCTGCTCATCCTCCCCAACTTCGCGATGATGAGCGATCCGCAGGCGCAGGCGCTCACCGCCTACGCGGAGCGTGGCGGTTCCCTGCTCGCCACCTACCAGACCGGTCTCTTCACCGAGACCGGCGCGGCGCGCGCCGACTTCGCGCTCGGCTCGCTGTTCGGCGTTTCGAAGACGGGCGAGGTGCGCGGCGAGGTCGAGACGGTGCTGGGTGCCTTCGCGCCGATCCACCTGCAATCAATCCGTAAGGTAGGTCCAGTGACCGAGGGGTTCGACAACACGACCTGGATCGCCGGGCCGTCCTGGACGGTGCCGATACAGGCGACGGGCAGCGATGTGCCACTCACGTTCATCGATCCGTACCCTGTCTACCCGCCCGAGGCGGTGTATCAGCGCGTGCCGCCGAGCGATCGTCCTGCCGTCGTCCTCCGGCAAAAGGGCGATGCGCGCCATGCCTACTTCGCCGGCGACATGGATGCGACCTACTGGCGGCTAGACAATCCGGACATCGGCCGTCTGCTCGTCAACACGATTCGATGGCAGCTGAACGGCGACGTGCCGGTGAGCGTAGACGGCGATGGGCTGATGGAGGTGATCGGCTGGCAGACGCAGCCGGGCTACGCGATTCACCTGCTGAACTACAACGGGCCGAACGCCTTCCGCGGCCACATGCGCAAGCTCATCGCGCTGGGGCCGCAGGTTGTTCGCGTGACCCTTCCCAGCGCCAGGCCGATACGCACCGCGCGCCTGTTGCGCGCTGGCGGGACGGCAGCCTTCAAGCAGAGTGATCGGACGATCGAGGTGTCGGTGCCGAGCGTTGATCTGCATGAGGTAGTGGCGCTCGAGGTCTGATAGGGTCTGCTTCAAAGTGCGTGCAGGCACGGAAGCCCACCCCCCATGCTACCGGGTTACATTGCTACCGATGGGCCACATTTGTCGGCCGTATGAAAGACAATGAAGTGTGGTCCCTCGGGCCCGACGTTGAGGTCGTCGGTGCCGAGTTGGTTGACGGTCACTGGATGCTGTCGGCGCTTGGAAGTGGTACCAGATCCTGTCCCGGGTGCGGTGTGGCCTCGACGTCGCGGCATAGCTGGCACGATCGGCAGC
>JAQGHW010000952.1 GCA_028291505.1 Rhodopila sp.
CGGTGGATGAGGTCATGGCCGGCGACATCATCGCGGTTGCCGGGCTGTCCGACGGCACCATCCCGGACACGATCGGCGCGCCGGAGCTTCCCGGGCCGCTGGAGGCTATCCCGGTAGATCCGCCGACGCTGGCGATGACGTTTCGGATCAACGACTCGCCGTTGGCTGGGCGGGAAGGCAAGAAGGTCACGTCGCGGCAAATTCGGGAACGGCTGTTCCGCGAGGCCGAGGGCAATGTCGCGATCCGGGTGACGGATTCGAACGAGACGGACGCTTTTGAGGTCGCCGGACGTGGCGAACTGCAGCTGGGCGTGCTGATCGAGCAGATGCGGCGGGAGGGTTTTGAGCTGACCATCGGCCGGCCCCGCGTGCTGACCCAGCGCAATGCCGAAACCGGCGAGCGTGAGGAGCCGATGGAGGAGGTGCTGGTCGACGTGGACGAGCCCTACACCGGCGTGGTGGTGGAAAAGCTGAGCCGCCGGAAGGGCGATATGCGCGACATGCGCCCGTCGGGTGGTGGCAAGGTCCGCATGACGTTCAACATCCCCAGCCGTGGGCTGATCGGCTACCATGGCGAATTCCTGACCGATACGCGCGGGACCGGCATCATGAACCGGTTGTTTGCCGGGTATGGGCCATGGAAAGGCCCGATCGAGGGCCGCCGCGCGGGTTCGCTGATCTCGACCGAGGCCGGCGAGGCGGTGCATTACTCGCTGTGGTACATTCAGGAGCGGGGGACGATGTTCGTGTCTCCTGGTGAGAAGGTTTATCAGGGCATGATCCTGGGCGAACATTCCCGGGAGTCGGACCTGGAAGTGAATCCGATCAAGGAGAAGAAGCTGACCAACATCCGAGCCGCAGGCAAGGATGACGCGATGCTGCTGATCCCGCCGCGGAAAATGAGCCTGGAGCAGGCGATCGCCTACGTCGAGGACGACGAATTCGTCGAGGTGACGCCGGTGGCGATCCGGTTGCGCAAGCGCTACCTGGACCCGAACGAGCGCAAGCGCTTCGAACGCAAGATCGACGCTGACGCGGCGGCTTGAGGGTTTTGGGCGACGGAGAGGGAACTGACAGATCTCTCTTTGTCATACCTGGCGAGCGCCCAAGTGAGGAATTCAGGGCAAGCTCGGGACAACCTATCTCAAAATGAGTAACAGGGGCTTAACGCCGGACAACGGTTAATTTTCCGGGGAAGAAAAAGACAAAGCTTTAACGCTGTTAAGCATTTGCGCCGGGGCCCGCGTAGCGCGGCTGCGGCAAGTCCACGTACCGGATACGCTTGACGTAATGCGTCATTTCATGTTAACCGCCTTATGATCCTAGGTTATCGAGACAAGCGGACCCGTGACCTTGCTGCGGGCGAGCATGTACCGGCCTTCGAAAGCTTCCGGCGCCAGGCAGAAAAGCGCCTCGATCGCCTCGAAGCCGCCCCGCATCTGCAGGCTTTGCGCGGCTTTCCTGGCAATCGTCTTGAGGCGCTGAAAGGGGATCGCAGGGGCCAATACAGCATCCGCATCAACGATCAATGGCGGATTTGTTTCGAGTGGCAGGAAGGCGCGCAGGGGCCGAATGAGGTTGAAATCGTGGACTATCACGACTGATCGAGGAGGAGGCACTATGGTGCGCGTTGCTATTCATCCCGGCGAACATCTGGCCGACGAATTGCGTGAACTCGGCATGAGTGCCGCTGAGTTGGCACGTCAACTCGCGGTGCCCGTGAACCGCATCACACAGATCATAAACGGCCAACGCGCGATCACGGCCGACACGGCGTTGCGCCTCGGTCACTGGTTCAACACCGGCCCGGAGGTCTGGCTAAACCTACAGCAGCTTTACGAGTTGCGGCACGCCCAGCAGGAAATCGGGGCAGAGATCGAGCGGCTGCCGCAACGAGTAGAAGGGACGTCGCCAGCACGGCCGGCGGCTGACAGACCAGCGCACCCGTGAGCCGCGCGCAGGACCCAACAGCTGAGACCGGCACGAGTTTGCGCAACCACGACCGGCAGTGAAGCAGCCACTACTTCGGCTGGTCTGCCTCGAACAGTGCCATCAGTTCCTCGGTCGCTTCCTGTGTGCTTTGGATAAGCCGCTTTTCATCGCGGTAGATCGCGTGCGTGTCCAGCAACGTCTGTTCATCATGGGCGCGGAACAGGGCGACCGACCGGGCGGCATCCTCGGCTGAAACCCCCAGCGTGATCAGCGAGTCCTCGGCCATCTTCAGGCTGGAATAGAAGATTTCGCGCACCAGCCCATCGACGCCGCGGTCCATCAGCAGATAGGCGTGTTGCCGGTTGCGCGCCCGGGCCAGGATCTTCAGTTGCGGAAAGTTTCGCCGGCCCACTTCGACGACCCGCAGCACATCTTCCATGTGGTCCATCACGACCACCAGCAGCTTTGCCTGCTCCGCGCCGGCCGCCCGCAGCAGATCGGGCCGCGTGGGGTCACCGAAGTAAACCTTGGTGCCAAATCGTCGAAGCACGTCCACCTGGCCCGGATCGCGTTCAAGTGCGGTGAATTTGATCCCGTGCATCCGCAGCACGCGGGCGACGATCTGCCCGAAGCGGCCGACGCCACAGAGGATCACCGGTGCGTCCGGCGCCTCGATCGTGTCGTAATCCGGCACCGGTTCGGCTTCCAACCGAGGCACCACGAATCGTTCGGATATCGCGAACAGTACCGGTGTCGCGGCCATCGAGACCGCGGCGACCAAGGTTGCCATCGCGGCGCTGCCCGGTTCTAGCGCGCCCACGGCGACGGCCGCCCCGAACAGCACGAAGCTGAACTCACTGGCCTGCGGCAGAGCCAGGCTGAACCGCACCGCGTCGGGAAGCTTCTGGCGTGACGCAAGGGCAAGCACGAAGCAGACGGCGGCTTTTGCGATCAGCAATGCGGCGGTGGCGCCGGCGAGCAGCCCGGGATGGATGCGGGCCAGGCCCAGGTCCGCCGACATGCCAACCGAGATGAAGAAAAAGCCCAGCAACAGGCCCTCGAAGGGGGCGATGTCGGCTTGCAGCTCGTGCCGGTATTCCGACTCGGACAGCAATACGCCCGCCATGAACGCACCGAGCGACATGGAAAGTCCGGCGAGGTTGGCGATAAAGGCGGCGCCGGCGACGATCAGCAACGATGCGGTGGTGAAAAGCTCCGGCGTGCGGGCGCCGCCGAGAAGGCGGATCAGCGGCGGAATGGCGAAGCGTCCGCCTACCAGGATGACGGCGATCGCGGCGGCGGCCCGGGCCACATCGTGCCAGGGGACGTGGTCGGGCAACGTTTGCTCCGCCAGCAGCGGCACCAGGGCGACCAGCGGAATGAACGCCAGATCCTGGAACAGCAGCACCGCGAAACCATCGCGTCCCGCTCGGCTTTGCAACAGGTCGGCCTCGGCCAGCATCGGCAGCACGATCGCGGTGGAGGACATCGCCAGTCCCGCGCCCAGCACGATGGCGCCGGCCCACGCCACGCCGGCCATGTGCGCCAAAACCGCCAGCACCGCGGCGCTGATCACGACCTGCGACGAGCCCAGGGCGAAGACCGCCCGCCGCATCACCCAAAGGCGCCTCGGCCGCAGCTCCAGCCCGATCAGGAACAGCAGCATGACGACGCCGAGCGAGGCAATGCCGGCGATTTGACCGACGTCGCTGATGAGGCCGAGGCCGGAGGGGCCGATCACAACCCCCGCCAGCAGATAACCCAGCACGCTGCCGAGGCCGAAGCGGCGTGTCAGCGGCACCGCGATGGTCGCCGCAGCAAGCAGTGCGACGAGTGAGGGCAGCATCAGTAGCCGCGCGCGATGTCGAAGCGGTTGGGCAACGGACGGCCGTCTCGCCAGGCCCGCAGATTTTCCAGGAAGATGTCGAGACTGTGCGGGTTGTAGGTGGCTGGATCGTCGGCCGAGGTATGCGGGCTGATGATGAGGTTCCGCGTCGACCACAGGCGGTGGCCGGGCGGGATCGGCTCCGGCGTGAACACGTCCAGCACCGCGCCGGACAGATGCTCCTGGTCGAGCAGGTCGCACAGCGCATCCTGGTCGAGCAGTTCACCG
Organism: Rhodopila sp.; assembly: GCA_028291505.1. Taxonomy (GTDB): domain Bacteria; phylum Pseudomonadota; class Alphaproteobacteria; order Acetobacterales; family Acetobacteraceae; genus Rhodopila. The sequence goes on from JAQGHW010000952.1 coordinate 4,046, forward strand.
CGCCCGATATTCACCAGCCCCGCCCCTGACGGCAGGCATTCCAGCCGTCTGCGGTTCATCAGGCCGCGTGTGGCCTCGGTTAGCGGGCAGGCGAGGACGAGGAAGTCCGAGTCCGGCAGCGCCTCTTCAATCGCTTCGGTGCCGATGACTTGCTCGCAGGCCGGATGCGGTACGGGGTGGGCGCGCACGCCGGTTACACGCATGCCGAAACGGGCCGCTTGTTCGGCGGTGGCTCCCCCCAATGTGCCGAGGCCAACGACGGTCAGGTGACGGCCGCCGAGCGCCGATCCCCAAAGCTTGCGCCACGTGCCGTGGCGCTGGTTGGTGACCATGGCCGGGATGCGGTTGGCGAGCATCAGGATGGACATGATGGCGAACTCGCCGGACTTCGTCGCATGGGCGCCGCGGTTGTTCATCAGCACGACGCCGGGCGGCAGCCAGTCGAACGGTGCGAGCTTGTCGAGGCCGGCGTTGGTCAGGAAGATCAGCTTCAGGTTGGGGGCGGGGCAGGGAAACAGCGCCTTGATGACGCTGGCATCGCAGACCAGAGCTTCGGCGTGACGCATGGCGGCGACGAAATCCGCCGGTGTGACGCCGATGGAGACGTCCTGGTCCGGGCCGATATCGGGGGACCGCGCCGCCGCGGCTTCCCACATCGCGCGGGAGAAATCGAACAGCGGGTCGTTGTCTGGGTTTTGCAGGTGTATGCGCATGCCGGGAAGCCTGCCATGCCGCAGCGGGGTTGGACAGCGGCTAAATCCACGGCCGGACGTCGGCTATGGGGTGGCGAGGTGCCGCTTCAGGGTCTCGTTGATCAGGGCCGGGTTTCCCTTTCCGGCCATGGCTTTCATGGTCTGGCCGACAAAGAATCCGAACAGCTTGTCCTTGCCCGAGCGGAATTCTGCGACTTTGCCGGGATTGGCCGCTAGAATCCGTTGCACGGCTTCGTCGATCGCTCCGGTGTCGGTGACCTGGCGCAGGCCTTTTTCATCCACGATCGTGGCGGCGTCCTTGCCGGTTTCGACCATCGCCTCGAACACATCCTTGGCTATGCGGCCGTTGATCGTGTTGTCGGCCAGCAGGTCGAGCAACCCGCCCAGCGCCGCCGCCGTCACCGGGGGATCCTCGATCGAGCGCCCCAGCCGGTTCATCGCGGCGAAGAAGTCGCCGGTGATCCAGTTGGCGGCGATCTTCGGGTCACGGCCATTGGCGACGGTTTCGTAGAAGTTGGCGGTGGCTTTCTCGGCTACCAGAACCGCGGCGTCGTAAGGGGTCAGGCCATAGAACTGTATGAAGCGGGCGCGCTTGGCATCCGGCAGTTCCGGCAGGGAGGCTTTCAGGGAGGCGATCCAATCTTCCTCCAGCACCAGCGGCAGCAGGTCCGGATCGGGGAAGTAACGGTAGTCCTGCGCGTCCTCCTTGGATCGCATCGATCTGGTGATGCCGCGGCCGCTGTCAAACAGGCGGGTCTCCTGCATCACCGTGCCGCCGGATTCCCAGACTTCGACCTGACGTACGGCCTCCGCCTCGACCGCCTGCATGACGAAGCGGATGGAGTTGACGTTCTTTACCTCGCACCGGGTGCGGTACGGCTCGCCGTGCCGGCGAACCGAGACGTTGACGTCGGCGCGCATGGAGCCTTCTTCCATGTTGCCGTCGCAGGTGCCGAGGTAGCGCATGATCGACCGCAGCTTGCGGACATAGGCGCCGGCTTCCTCGGGGCTGCGGATGTCGGGTTCCGAAACGATCTCCATCAGCGCGACGCCGGAACGGTTGAGGTCGATCAGCGTCTTCGTCGGATGCTGGTCGTGCAACGACTTGCCGGCGTCCTGTTCCAGATGCAGCCGGGTGATGCCTATCATCTTGGTGGAGCCGTCGGCGAGTTCCACCTCGACCTCGCCGGTGCCGACGATGGGGTGTTCGAACTGGCTGATCTGGTAGCCTGACGGTAGATCAGCGTAGAAGTAGTTCTTGCGGTCGAACCGGCTGACCGTGTTGATGCGGGCGTTCAGCCCCAGGCCGGTGCGGACGGCTTGCGCCACGCACTCGGCGTTGATCACCGGCAGCATCCCCGGGAAGGCGGCATCGACGAAGCTGACCTGGCTGTTCGGTTCGGCACCGAACGCGGTCGCCGCGCCACTGAACAGCTTGGCCTGGCTGATCACCTGGGCGTGGATTTCGAGGCCGACCACGACCTCCCACGGGCCGGTGCTGCCGTTAAGTGTGTAGGTCATTGAAGCGCCTTCTATAGCGAACCAACACTGATGTCGGGGGATTTAGCCGCGCTGGCAAGGGGCCGCAACCGGACGCTTTGCCTTGGTGTAGCTAAAACGGTATAGATGGGACCACCCGGGAGTGTATCCGATGGCATTTCACGTTCGCGACCCGGCCACCGATGCAGCGGTCCGCAGGCTTGCCCGGATCAAGGGACGCTCCTTAACCGCAACGGTCCGGAAGCGGTTGAGCGCGAGTTTGCGGCGATCAGGGGAACACCGCCGCTGATCGAGCGGCTGCATGCGATCCAGGCGGATTTCCAGGCCATGAAACAATCCGGGGGAAAGGCGGCGGACAAGGCTTTCTTCGACGATCTGTTTGGACACAGCTGATGTTCCTGGATGCCCTCGGCGATGATCGCCATCATTGCCAATGAGGATGACGCGGCCAGTCTTGCCGGGCGGCTGGCGACGGCAAGGGCGCCACGAACCTCCGCCATGGCGATCTTTGAAGCCGCGACAGGCCTGGCCCGCATTGCGAACGGCTCGCTTGCATGCTGCATCTCTGCTGCTGCCCTCGATCGCGTAGGCCGTTGTTTCAGTGCTCCTCTCGGCACCAGGCGAAAACGCGCTGTTGTTCGCGTTTCAGGAAAGCAATGTCTTCTATATCAATCTCCCGCCCGGACTCCCGGACCCCATCAAGAAACCCCTTGAGGCTTTCCTGGCTCATTTCGCCGGTATCGAGCTTGTCTTTATGAACCACGATGGAGGTGAGCAGCGGCCATCCCTTGCCAGCCGCATAGACGCCGACCGCATCCAGATGCGGACCGACGCCTCGCCTTGTCTTCACCCAGTTCAGGCCGCTCGCGTCGGCGATGTCCTTGTAGCACAGAAAGCTGCGCAACAGCCCGTGCTTGCAAATGGTCGCGATGGTCTTTTCCATGTTGTATTCACCGGTGCGCCTGGTCTCCAGGATTTTGTTGGCCGCGCCGAAGACCGGGTCGGCGGTTCGGTTCAAGCGCACACAGTTCGCGACGATCGTTTCAAGATCCTTGGTTGCTTTCGCTTCGAGATCGACTGCCATAATTAGCCTCCTGCCCTGAGCGACGGCAATGCTGTGAAGCCGGCCGCCTGCTCTATCGCGGCCGAGACCGCGAAGACGGTTTCCTCATCGAATGGCTTGCCAATGACCTGCAACCCCACCGGCAGTCCGTTCGCATCCAGCCCCGCCGGGATCGAAGCCGCCGGCACCCCGGCCAGGTTCGCCGGCACGGTGAACAGGTCGTTCAGATACATCTTGATCGGATCGTCCATGTTTTCGCCCTGCGCGAACGGGGCGGTCGGCGCGGTCGTGGTCAACAGGGCGTCGACGCCGGTGAACGCATCGGTGAAATCCTTCAGGATCAGTGCGCGGATCTTCTGCGCTCGCAGATAGTAGGCGTCGTAGTAGCCGGCGGACAGGACGTAGGTGCCGATGAGGACTCGGCGACGGATCTCGGGTCCGAAGCCCTCGGCGCGGGTGCGTTCGTAGAGGTCGCGCAGGTCCTCGCCGTCGTGGCGCGATCCGAAGCGGACACCATCGTAGCGGGCGAGGTTCGACGACGCTTCCGCTGGCGCGACGATGTAGTAGGTGGGCAGGGCGTACTTGGTGTGCGGCAGCGAGATATCAACGATCTGTGCGCCCGCCGCGCGCAGCCAGCCCATGCCTTGCTGCCAGAGTGCTTCGACATCCGCCGGCATGCCGTCGGAATGATACTCCTTCGGCACGCCGATCCGCAGGCCCTTCACTCCGCGCGAGCAGGCCGCTTCGAAATCCGGCACGGGGGCCGCGGCGCTGGTTGCATCCTTCGGATCGTGCCCGGCCATGGAGCCCAGCATGATCGCGCCATCCTGGACGGTTCGGGTCAGCGGGCCGGGGTGGTCGAGGGACGACGCGAACGCCACCACACCCCAGCGGGAGCACCGCCCATAGGTCGGCTTCACGCCCACCAGGCCGCAGAACGAAGCCGGCTGGCGGATCGACCCGCCGGTGTCGGTTCCGGTGGCGCCCATCGCCAGCCTGGCCGCGACGGCCGCGGCCGAACCACCGGAGGACCCGCCCGGCACCAGCACCGCGGTGTTGTCCTGACGGCGCTTCCAGGGATTTTCCACTGGCCCGTAAGCCGAGGTCATGTTCGAGGAGCCCATGGCGAACTCATCCATGTTCGTCTTGCCGAGGAACACCGCACCATCGCGCAGCAGGTTGGCGGTGACCGTGCTCTCATACTGCGGCACGAAGGGGCCAAGGATCTTGCTGCCGGCGGTGGTGCGGACGCCCGCGGTGCAGAACAGGTCCTTGATCGCCAGGGGAATGCCGGTCAGGGCGCGTGCGTCGCCGGCGGCCAAGGCGGCATCGGCGGCTCGGGCCTGGTTGACCGCCTGGGCATGGCTGACGGTGATGTAGGCGTTCAGGCGCGGGTTCAGTGCCTCGATCGCGTGCAGATGCGCCATTGTCAGGTCGACCGCAGAAAACTGCTTCGCGCGCAGCCCGTCGCGCGCCTGGGCGATGGTCAGATCGGTCAGCATCATTCCACGACTTTCGGCACGACGTAGAAATCGCCGATCCGTTCGGGCGCGTTCGACAGCACCTTGTCGGGGTAGCCGCCGTCGGTCACCACATCGGCGCGCATCGGCACTGCGTGATTGCCGGTGGCCATGTTGGTGCCCCCAGCCATCGGGGCGACGCCGGAAACATCGACCTCATTCAACTGCTCGATCCAGCCGAGGATGCCATTCAGTTCGTGGCAAAGGGCGTCAACCTCATGATCCTCCACCCGGATACGGGCGAGCGAGGCGATGCGGCGGACGGTCGCGTGATCGAGCGACATGGGAAGAAAAATCCTTGGGTGAATGAGAGGGCAGGATCATAACGACGCGCATGGCAGTGTTCAACCTAACGCAGTTACTGGCCTCGCTGGGGCCCGATCAGCGGGTGATCGGCATCGATCCTGGTGCGAAGACGATCGGATTGGCGTTGTCGGATGTAAGGCGAACGCTGGCGTCGCCCTACGGCAGCCTGAAGCGCGGGAAACTGACGGCGAATGCCACCGAGATCGCCAGGATCGCGCTACGGGAGGGTGCTTACGGACTGGTCGTCGGGCTGCCGCTGTCGATGGACGGCACCGCCGGGCCGGCTGCCCAAGCCGCTCGGGATTGGACGTTCGCGCTGTCGGATGCAACGGGGTTGCCCGCCGCGCTGTGGGATGAGCGGTTGTCCAGTGCGGCGGTCAACCGCTTCCTGATCGGTGAAGCGGACCTGACTCGTGCCAAGCGGGCCGAGGCGGTGGATCGCGCGGCGGCGGCCTGGATGCTGCAGGCGGCGCTGGATGCTTGCTCACGGGCGGACGAGGCGCCGGCCGAGCCGTCAGTTGAGCTTGGAGCCGCTGACGATCCAGGTTCCGAGGGTTGAGCGTTCGGCGTCGGTGATCTCGGTGATGTTGCCGAGCGGCATGGTGTGGGTCTTGACTGCCTGGGCCATGATCTGGGGCGACTGGCGCTTGATCTGCGCGGGGGTGTCGAACATGACGCCTTTTGGTGCCTCGGCGAATCCGGGGAATTTTGGTTTGGCGGCGTGGCAGACGTGGCAGCGCTGGTCGACGATCTGCCTGACGTCGGCGAAGGTGACGGGGGGCGCGCCGGCATCGGCGACCGAGGCCGCGGGCTGGCCGAGAATACCCAGGCCGATTGCGCATAGCACCGGGACGGCGGCGGCGGGCCAGAGGCGCCACTCCGGTTTCGCGCCGGTGTGCCCAGCCGCATGCAGCGTGTTGAACCAGTGCCGCACCAGGAAGCTGGCGATGAAGATGCAGGCCAGGATCAGCCAGTTGTAGCGTGGGGAGGCGTAGGTGAACGCGTAGTGGTTGCTCAGCATGGTGAACACGACGGGCAAGGTCAGGTAGTTGTTGTGGATCGACCGCTGCTTGGCGATCTGGCCCCAGACCGGGTTGGGTTCCTGACCTTTCAGCAGTGCCGCGACTGTTTTGCGCTGGCCGGGAATGATGATGACCAGGACGTTGGCAGCCATGATGGTGCCGACCAGGGCGCCGACCTGGATGAACGCGCCTCGGCCGCTGAAGACATGTGTATAGGCATACGCGGCGGCACACAGCAGGACGAAGCCAGAGATCGCCAGGCGTGCGGTTTCGCGGCCGAACCAGGAGCGGCACAACAGGTCGTAGACGAACCAGCCGATCACCAGTGACGCCGCGGCGGCGGGCACGGCGTCTGCCGGGTCGATGTTCATCACCGAGGTATCGATGAGATAGACTGTGGGGTTCAGGTAATAGACCAGGACCAGCAGGGCGAAGCCGAAGAACCAGGTGCCGTAGGCCTCCCACTTGAACCAGGTCAGGTGCTCCGGCATGAATTCCGGCGCGACGGTGAATTTCTGGATCTGGTAGAAGCCGCCGCCGTGTACCTGCCAGGCCTCGCCCTTCACGCGATGATCGAGGCGCGGGTTGGGCTGCAGGCCGGCGTCGAGGGCGATGAAATAGAACGAAGAGCCGATCCAGGCGATCCCGGCGATGACATGCGTCCAGCGGACCAGCAGGCTGATCCATTCGAGCAGCGTATCGATCATCGACAGGTTCCCGGTTAGGCGGACAGCAGGTTCGCGGCGATCAGGGGACCGCCGCGGTTGACGCTATCAGAAATGGTATTCGATACCAATCTCGGGAGAGACTTCCTCGGAGCCGGAGACATTGCTGCCATTGCCGAACTTGTGCTCCCAGAGTTCGACCGCAAGATACAGATCAGGCTTGTGCGATTTGTTGAAGAGCATCTTGCCGACATCCAGCTGGAGCTGTGGCCGGGCCAGGATTTCGGTATAGGTGTGGTTGCCGAAACCATCTTTTCCCTTCGGCAGCACGATGTTCATGAAGCCCCGGAAGTCCAACGGCAGGCCGGTGGAAGCCAGCGGAAAGAGCCAGACGAATTCGAATTCCGGGGTGGGATCGAAATTGACGGGTCCACCGTGACCGAAGGTGCAATTCGAGGGGCAGTCTTCGAGACCGTTGTTGTTCCATTCCTTGGAGATATGGACGCCGATATCCAGAAAGCCCGCCGGCACGGCCACGTGGAAGTTCGGACCGGCAACGAGCAGCTTCTTGTTCGGGGCGAACTGAGTATTCTCCGTTTCGGCGTCACCGCCAATTTCGAAGTTGATTGCCGAGAACGGCCCGATCGCGGTGTTGATACCGAAGATCTTGTCCGGGCTGAACTGACCGCGGTAAACCGCGTAGAACTCGGTTGAACCACCCGCCGAATTATTTGCGGGCTCATTGGCATTGGAGAACAGGATGTCGACGTTGAAGAAGTTTGAGCCGTAGTCCCAAACGTCGAAGTGCCCGACGTTGACGATGATCTTATTGACGTCCCGCGATCCTTTTTCGCCGCCGGGGTTTGAAATCCAGGGGCCGTCGCGGACGCCCATCGAGGTATCGCTAAAGCCCTGAGCCTGCGCCCGGGTAGCGGTCAGTGCCAGGGCCGCCGCGAATATTAAGTGAGTTAGCTTCATCTTCTGTCCCTTCTGTTGAGCCCCGAATATTTCTTGCCACCAGCAAACGACGATGTGAGCATGGTTGCTTTCCGCAATCGTCATGATCAGCAATCGATGTGCCAACACGGATGCGATAGGCGGGCGGGCGCGATGGTTCGGCCACAGTGATGAAACTGCGCAACAGTTAGTCGCGCGGCACGGTTACCAAACGGTCATTCACATACGACTGCACAGACGCGAATCGATTCACCCGCGACCAACAAATGTCCAATTTGCAACTTGAGTGTCAAATATCGGTAACATTCGGAGCTTAGATCGCTTATTTTCCGCCCCGATGCCGTTTTCGTGAGCAACCAACGGCCGGCGGCAGTCGATTTTCCGATGCATTGCCCGGCTCGCGGAATGGCATGGCCCTTGCGTTGGCGGATCCAAGCCGGGGCGCAACCCGAGGCTGATGAGCCGCG